>CBFDDY010000301.1:0-3512 GCA_965603705.1 uncultured bacterium
GACTCCCTATGTTCAGGTCATAACAGCCCGTGGGTAAAAAGCGATGTATTGCCGCGAGTAAGCACCGCCTTTGAAACTATTTTTTCAGGAGAAGGGAACTATTCTGAAGACAAAGGCTTAAGGCGCTATTATTTTGAAGGATTCGATATACTTATAAGGGAAGACATGCTGGATAACTAATCTGTAAGTCGCTGGTTCGAATCCGGCCAGGGGTACCAATTTTACGCATCATGCTGCAATGGCTCACCTCTTTTTATTTCGGGAATAACTGCTGTTGGCTGCGGGCCCATATAAGTTCGCGATGGGTCTCTAAAAGCTCAGCTGTGTAAACCGGATTCCAATCATATTTATTAACAGCATGCAAAAAATTCTTTAATAAGCCGGTATATTCAATTTTTTCATCCTCAGGCTGAGGAGGCGGCAGCTCGGGATCCGGATAACTTCCTTTTTCAGCTTCTACCCTGAGATCGATCACAGAATCGGATGAACCGGTCAAGTCTGCTTCGGCAATAAGCTCTACTCCGGCAGGGAGGGTGCCGCTCATTTTTACATAAAGAGGAAAATCAGTTAGCCGATTTATCCCGGAGGCAGAAGATTGCATGTTCTCCAGTTCCTGTCCTTCAGCTCCAGCCAGCCAGCGAACTAAATCTAGAGCATGGACACCAATGGCAAAAAAAGCCCCGCCGGTTTTTTCCATCTTTAGGGTCCAATCCTTGCCTGCGGCCAGATGGTCTATCCCGATACGGTAAACACATTTGATCCGGCTTACTTTTTGCAGGCGTTTTTTAAGCTGCCTAAGGCTTGGATTCCAGCGCAGCCGATACCCCACATGAACCGGGACTTTTTTCTCTGGGAGGACTGCTTCCAGCTCTGCCAATTCAGCCGAAGAAATACAAATCGGTTTTTCCACCAGGACCGGTTTTCCTGCCCTAACACTCTGTAAGCAGAGCGCGGCGTGAAGAAAATTAGGCACTGCTATTATACTGGCGTCAATATGAGGAAGCATCTCTGAGAATGAATCATAGACTGGAACATTTACGGCCACGTCCTGCCGGCGCGATACAAGGCCGGAAAACTTTGCCCCGGCCCCTTCCAGAAGCGAGGCATAAACTTGCCCGATCTCTCCCCAGCCGATAATGCCAACTCGAATAGTCATTTTTAGATCTATATAAATATATACCCTTCTGCAGCTGGCCAGTCAATAAAACCTGACCTATTCATAAAAAAATGGCGATGTTTCTATTATTAATTTATTTTCAGTAATATGCAAAATTTTTTCAAGAATAGTTATTTTAAATCTTTTCTCGTTTTCATTTTTAATTTTAATCGCCATTTTTTTACCAAAGGCGAGCCGATTTTACTGCATCTGCTTCGTTACAGGGCACTTGCGGTGAAGTACCACAGCTTCATACCCTGTGCCTCGCATCTGCAGCAACCTCGACTCGTGAATAATCCAGGTAAATCAGAGAGGGGATTAATAAATCATTAAAATAGCAGTAGATTTATGATATATTATTAGTCAATACAATAATTCACACGAATCAAAAAAGGAGATGAGATTATGCTAAAAAAACAAGGTTTATGCTTAATGGTCTGTTTGATCTTTCTTTTTGTATCCTGTGGTTCCCAAAACTCAGGTTCAAATAAAGTCGATCAGCAAGAACCTGCTGCAGAACAGCCCATCCCGGATGAGAATATTGCGGGAGATACTCATACAGGGGGGTGCATCCTTGCAACACCTGTTGGTGAAGTACCTGAAGATCTGTACCAAATGTCAGATATAATTCAGTCAAAGGAATATTTACCGTTCACAAAGCATCTTACGGTTTGCGGGATTACTCTTATTGGACGCGATGATATTTCAGATGAATTCATGAAGAAGGTCGCAATAACCATCAAATCACTGTTTGCACGTGATGGTGATATTGATATAAAGCTGCAAGAAGAGCTTTTAACAAATATGTATAAATACAGGACAACGATCCCTTTCTTTAAAGGACATAATTATGAGTTTTCCCCAGAAGATGAAAAACTCATGGACATTACCAGAAGCAAGAACAGCATCTGCGACATCATTATGGAAGGTGTTCCAACTCAGATAAATGAAGTCATGGAACACATCTTACATCACATAACTGATGTTGGCCTTCACTATACATTTCCTGATGAGTGGGGCATCTCTACAACATCTGTAGCGCATAAGGTAACCCAAGAAGCTATTGATAAAGGCTATTACAAGGTTGAGCAGTATGGGGATGATCAAGGAGAGGAACTAAACAGGGTTCTTATTCAGGAGTATGCTTATTGGATCATTTTTGATTATTGGGAGTTACGGTCAGTATTTTTTCCACGTGATGCAGAGTTTAATATCAAGACAGGGGCTGACCTTAAGGCTAAACTTCCTCAATCTTATGACTTAGTTATGCAGACTGTTCCAAAAGTAATGGTGCCACCAAATAACGAGCAGCTTATAAAACTATTCGGAAAAGAGTAATTTTCTCCTGATAAATATCCTTAAATAACCTGGCTAATGGATTTCCGGTTCGGTACTTAATACAACCAATGATGTGCCCTGAAAAGTTCATACAAATCATTAGTTTTATAGGTAAGTTCCCAGTCCCCTGTGCGCATTACTCCTGGATAGACTGACCCTTTATGTATTAAATCTTCTTTGAGCAATGTAATCTTTAACGTATAAGGCTGCTTCAATTTATAAGGCTTATACTTACTCAAATTCTTTAATGCCTTATTTACACCTTCGCGAATTTTTTCTTGGGCAACTTCGGGATGCAAACATATTGCTGCATCGCCGATTCCATCTTTAATCGCTACTGCTTCTATTTCTTTAAATAATTGTTTGGATTGTTCACAAATCGCCTTATCACCAGCAACAAATACAACCGGCACATCATAATATCCGGCTATTAAGGCATTAATTCCAGCCTCGGGCATAGAAATCCCATTTACTGAGATATCCCTCACGCTTGCACTGCTCATTGTGTGATCTAAAGTAGCATTTGGGGTGCCGGCTTTCGCATGATAACCGATAAAGACAACAGCATCAAATGTCTTATCAATATTTTCCATCATTGACATAATGCCGCCTGACCATCCTCGAATAAGTTTTGCCCTTTCATCTAAATCGCCGGGCAAAATATTTCTTGCGCTTCCATGAGAATCACGTACGATGATGTCTGTTGCTCCCGCTGCCATAGCTCCTTCAATTGCCGCATTTGTTTCTTCAGCCATAATTTTTCTAAAATAATTGTAATCCTTGCCGTTCCTGCTCACTTCTTCCCAATTTACTACTCCAGCACAACCTTCCATATCAACAGAAATGAATACTTTAAGTTGTTTATTAGTTTGGGCATAAGCAAGCGTGAAAAAAACAAAAATTACAAAACAAAATGTGATTAATTTTTTCATAATTACTCCTTTTTCCTGTTAAAATTTTCCGTCATATTTTGTCCAGAGAAAATCTCCGAGTTTCCAGGCTTCCTCTACTGCCTTGT
>CBFDDY010000302.1:0-3507 GCA_965603705.1 uncultured bacterium
AAGATGCCCTTGAGGATGATCCACGCTAGTATGACCACCAGGAAAGGAGTTAATATTTTACCGATCTTGTCTATGACTTTAGATTCATTAAAGGCGAAAAAGAGGGTGATGAGAAAAAAGACAATGGAAGCGACTGCCGGGCTGACCCAGGGAAGGTTGGGCCTGACGCCCATTTCGAATGTGGTGGCGGCAGTTCTGGGGATGGCCAGTAGAGGCCCAATGGCCAGGATAACGATGATGCTTAGGGCTCTGGAAAATCTCGGGCCTAAACGGCCTGCCAAGTGTTCAATGGTTCCGCCTGCCCTGGCTGCAGCGATAATACCCATCAGAGGCATGCCTATACCTGTTATTAAAAAGCCAAGGAGGGCCACCTTCCACATTGAGCCGGACAAAAATCCCATATAGGGGGGAAAGATGAGATTTCCTGCCCCGAAAAACATGGCGAAAAGAGCCATGCCGACCCAAATCGCGTCGCTTGTTTTTTTATTCATCAGGGTGTATCTCAAGAATCAAACCTTGTATATCAAAAGGAAAAAACGATGTCAATATGTGGTAAGATTTTATTGACTATTATTGCAATAAAGATTATACTATTCCTATGTAATTACTAAAGAAAAAGAATAAGATGGATATTATAATATGTTAAATGTATTTAACGGCGTTTTAACTGCTGCCTGGGACCTGATGCTTGAGATGTCTCCTTATCTTCTCTTAGGTTTTTTAGCGGCAGGCATACTGAACTTCCTCATCCCCAAAGATAAGATCTATAAACATTTTGCAGGTAACGATTTTAAGGCAAGCTTTAAGGCCGCCCTCTTTGGGGTGCCTTTGCCCATATGCTCCTGCGGAGTAATCCCGGTCGCTGCTTATTTGCGGGACAAAGGAGCCGGAAAAGGCGCCACTGTTTCATTTTTAGCTTCCACTCCCACAACCGGGATTGATTCAATCCTAGCCACCTATTCTCTGCTCGGCCCCTTATTTGCAATTATAAGGCCGGTAGCTGCTTTATTTGCCGGTATTTTTGGCGGTACACTCACCAATATCACGAAAAATTCTCACAAACCACAAAAAAATCTAACTTCTAAAGGTCAGTCCTGCTCTTCCTGCTCAACCGAAAAGGCTTCTTCCCCTGGAATCATGGCTAAAATAAAAAATGTTTTCTCCTATGCTTTTTTTGACCTTGTGGGAGATGTGGGTAAATGGATATTGCTCGGCATTTTAATCGGTGGTCTAATAGGATTTCTTATTCCTGGTGATATAATTGGAAAATATCTAGGAACACCCTTGCTTGCTTACCCCTTAATGCTTCTGGTCTCAATCCCGATGTATATCTGCGCGACAGGTTCCATCCCAATTGCGGCTTCTTTAATATTGAAAGGCATGACTCCCGGCGCTGGCCTGGTATTTCTCATAGCAGGCCCTGCCACTAATGTGGCAACCCTTAGTTTTACAGGTGGAAAACTGGGCAAAAAGACTCTGCTTATGTACTTGCTTTCCATTGTGACAACAGCTGTTCTTTTTGGCCTATTGTTGGATCTTATCTGGATTTTATCTGGAAAGGATATGAGCCTGCTCACTCAAAGTATGCAGATGCTTCCCCCTGGAATCAAAACTGCTGCAGCTCTGCTTTTATCCGGATTATTGATAAACTCTCTTATCCATAAAATCATTATAAAAGCAGAGGAAAGCAAACTTGATGGCGACAGAAAGATAAAAGTCTAAAAAATTTAAAGTAGAAAAAAAATAAGGAAAAATAAATGAAACGACAGATAATTCAGATCGATGAAGAAAAATGCAACGGCTGCGGACTGTGTATTCCGAACTGCCCGGAAGGCGCCTTGCAGATAATAGACGGGAAAGCCCGCCTCATAAGCGACTTGTTTTGCGACGGTTTGGGCGCTTGTATCGGTGAATGTCCGGAAGGAGCTATCTTTACCATTGAGCGGGAAGCTGAGCCTTATGATGAAGCTAAAGTTATGGAGAATATAATAAAGGCGGGGCCCAATACCATCAAGGCGCACTTAAAACATTTAAAAGACCATGACCAGAGCATATATTATGAACAGGCGGTTAAGATCTTAATGGACAAAGAAATTCCTGTGCCTGAAAATGAAGCAGATCCTACCTGTGTTTCTGCTGGATGTCCCGGGTTAAAAGCTCAAGCTTTTGAGCCTCTGCAGTCTCAAGAACCTCAATCTATAAAATTAAGCTCAGAGCTCCGCCAGTGGCCAGTACAATTACATCTTTTAAATCCGAGCGCCCCTTATCTGGAAAACGCAGATTTGCTCATATCAGCCGATTGTGTTCCTTTTGCTTTTCCAAATTTTCATCAGCATTTCATGAAGGGCAAGATCGTTATCACACTTTGCCCGAAACTGGATAAAGGGATTGACCTTTATATCGAAAAGCTGGCCCAGATCTTTAAAACCCAGAACATAAATTCCATAACTGTAGCCCGCATGGAGGTGCCTTGCTGCGGCGGGATCGAATTTATCATCCAGAAAGCGCTGGAAAAGGCAGGGAAAGATATGGAATTAAACCGCAGTGTTATTTCCATTAAAGGGGCTATATTATAAAAAAAGGTGACAAGATGACTATTAAAAGTAATGAATTTATCGAGAAAGGCTTGCTGTTAAATAGATCTATTGAATATGCCAAAGACTCTATCGTCAGCAAAACTATTATTGAAAAAAAGACGGGGACGGTTTCACTTTTTGCCTTTGATGAAGGTCAGAACTTAAGCGAACACACAGCCCCGTTTGATGCCCTGGTATTTGTTGTTGACGGTGAGAGTGAAGTTATTATCAATAAAAAATCACACATTGTAAGCTCAGGCCAGATGATAATAATGCCTGCAAATATCCCCCATGCTGTAAATGCCAGGAATAAGTTTAAAATGCTTCTAATAATGATTAAAGATTGATGCTCTATAGATATATAGGGAGGAAAGAGATGCGTGAACCACTAAAAAATGCTGATTCCCGGCAGGATAAACTAAAAGAAATAATAAAAAAATTACATGATGGGGCAGGGGTAAAAGAGGTAAAAAAAGAATTTTCCAAGCTTATCAGGAACGTCAGCCCGGAAGAGATATCAGCCATAGAAAATGCCTTAATAAAGGAAGGCTTTCCTGTCGAAGAAATACAAAGATTCGACATTTCACCTGGATGAGGGAAATATCCCGATTGAGATCATTAACTTAATTCTGAAAAATATACCGCTTGATATTTCTTATGTGGATGAAAATGATACAGTCCGCTATTACTCCTCTACAGAGGATAGGATTTTCCCCAGAAGCTCGGGAGTGATCGGACGGACTGTGCAAAACTGTCATCCCCCAAAAAGCATGCATGTCGTCAATAAAATTATTGAAAGCTTTAAAAAGAAAGAAAAAAAATCAGCAGAATTCTGGATTAACAAGCAAGGAAGATTCCTTTATATAAGATATTTTCCTTTATATAACAAAGCAGGGAATTATAAAGGAGTCATAGAGGTATCACAGGATGC
>CBFDDY010000303.1:0-3506 GCA_965603705.1 uncultured bacterium
TTCCATTCTAAGCTCCTCCTCCTACCTGGACTATTCATAAAACTAGTGAATAATCCAGGTTTATTAAGCTGAATCATTTCTTGTTTGTTTCACGATTGCATTACAAAAATGATAGTTACATACTGATATGCTGTATGTCAAGCATAGCACACTCAGGAGTTTGCCCCTCATTTTATCTTGCGCTTGATTTTTTTTAAAATATAAAATATAGTTCATTCCTCAGCACATGTGGCATTTAAATAAACCCTGCTTGCCAATCTCATCAGCTCAGGCTTTTTTCATATTTATATAATATTCCGACCGGATATAAATGGAGGCTATCATGCATTTTAATCTATTAAGTGACAGAGATCTCAAGGCTATAGATGCTTTGTTGGATTCTTACGGCGGTCCCAAGGAGATTTCACAGAAGATCGAGTCCATGAGGGACTACCCCACCAGAAAAAAAATAGCGGGCGACAAAGGATATGGCGCCACCCTTGAGCAAGCAGAGGAGTATGTAAAAAGTTTTGCCAAAGTAGAAGATTTTATTGAACGGAACAATCTTCAGCTCGACAAAAAAGGGACCTGCACAGCCCAGGTTTCCGGTTTCCAGGGCTCGCCCGTCATACTGGAATGCATGAGAAAGGTTGCAGAAAACGGGGATATTCTGTTTCCCACAGAAATGATCTCTGTTGTCGCCCTGACCGAGCAATACCTCTTCAGCGGCGACCTTCTCTCCACTCTGGCCATGGCGGAAAATATTCTGGGAGCCAGCAAGTTCTGCTCCACCAACCTCATCGGAACACCTCTGCCCGAGGAGCGTTTCGCAAGGATGGAAAAGGTCACGGGCGAGACATTCGAGCGGAAGGATCTGGGCAACGGATTTAGCCAAATCATCCTGAAGAACATGGGAACGGCCTTTGGAAACCTCGGCGGGGTGGAAGTAGGAAACAACAATCACATTGTCTATCTTGATGGGGTACTCAGAGCCAGCCTCGAGACCGGAGGTAATTTTTTCCTCAACCCGAGCTGGTCCACCATTATAGCAGCCTGCTATTGCGCAAGGGAGATCCCAAACCTCACCTTTAAGATCTCCATGCTCCTCTCCACGCAGAATACCATTCAGCTCCGAATGCTCATGAACATCATGAAGGAATATCTCCGGGATGACGGAACAACGCCCATCTATGAGATCAATATCGGGAATGCTGCCACAAGCGAAACTTTTATCCAGTGCTCAGAGGAAATGGAGGCATCCGGGCTGGATGTCTTGCTTGCCGCTCACCTCAGGATCAATCCAGACTTGGGAATAGAAAATTTCAACTGGACCGAAAATGCTTTTAAGGTTTTTGAGGCAGGGCGGGACCTGACGATCAAATACGAAAGCGATGGAAAATCACGGCCTTATGATACTATGGAGGCCTACTTTCTCGGGGATGACGAGAGGAATGAAAAATCAAAGCTGATCGGGGACGTTATCTATCATAAATGTGTCCAGTGTGACAAGGATGCCAAAGAGATCATGAAACAGGGACATAAAGCCCTGTTTGCTGAAGTTTCCTACAGATGATCTTAGGGGCCGCATATATCACCGGTACTGCTCTTCAGGTGGATGGAGGGTTTATCAAAGGTTTATATTAGATTTTATAGATTAGGAGGCATCCATGGAGAAAAAAGAGGGAAACACAATGACCAGCCCTTATCCGGAAATGATCATGAACCTTCCTCAAATAGATATCCCTCACATCGGCATAACTGGGTGGCTCCTTCAGGGAGACGGAAAGCAGGTTGTTTTTTTTGATATTGATGATATTGATGAGATGCCCCCCCATTCTCACTGCGCCCAATGGGGACTATTAGTGGGAGGAGAGATGAGATTAACTATTGGGGGAGAAACAAAAATCTACCGCCAGGGAGACCGTTATTTCATTCCGGAAGGAGTGGTCCATTCCGCGGTTTTTTTGGGACGAGTTCAGGTCATCGACGTGTTTGATGACCCCGGCCGCTACCCAGTTAAAAAGTAAGGGAGAAACAGTCATGAAGGAACTTTTCAGCAAGATTATGAAGGGATTCGAGGGATATCCCATTGGAAAAACTCTCAAATATCTGCGCGATCCCGAGATCATTTCTTTTGCAGGAGGGCTCCCCAGCAGCGACACTTTTCCCATGGAATTTATTCAAGAAGTGGTGGAAAGGTCCCTTAGGGAAAACGGAGCGAAAGTGCTCCAGTACTCTCCCATCGCAGGAGAAAAGGACCTGATCGAGGCCACCATTGAATATCTCAAATTAGACGGTATCCACATCGGGCCTGAGAACATCATGATAACTACTTCCGGGCAGCATGGGCTTGACCTGGTCGGGAGACTCTTTCTGGACCCCGAGGATTATATTGTGGCGGATCTCCCCACCTTTGGCGGCGCGCTGGCTGCTTTTGAAATGCAGACACCTCGCTATATCGCTAGAGATATCAGGGAAGATGGGCCAGATGTTTCCGGTTTAGAGGCCGGCATCAAGGAACTTGTAAACCGGGGAGAGAAGCCGAAATTTATCTATGTTATCCCTGACTATCAGAATCCGGCGGGGATAACAACCAGCCTGGAAAAAAGAATAGAGCTGCTGGATCTGGCGAAAGAATATGAAATACCGCTAGTGGAAGACAGCCCCTACAGGGAGTTGAGATACACAGGAGAGACCATCCCGTCCATTTATTCCCTGGATAACAACGAGGGTCATGTGATCGGGCTTTATACATTTTCCAAGATCCTCTGTCCCGGCCTGCGGGTGGGTTTCAATATCGGGCCTCCTGAGGTTATCAGGAAATTCACTTTTATCAAGGAAGCCAATATTCTCAACACACCGAAACTCAACCAGGATATCTGCTCAGCTTTTTTTCGGGATTATGACCTGCAACCACACTTTGCCAATGCCTGCAGCTATTACAGGGAAAAGCTTGGTTTTTTTCTGGACGCCTTGGAGGACAATTTTCCGAAAGAGATGGGAGTCACTTGGACCAGGCCCGAGGGAGGGCTGTTTCTCTGGCTGACGGTTCCCGAAAAAATCAATACCATGGACCTTTTCATGAAGGCCATTGAAGACAAGGTCGCGTTTGTTCCGGGGGAGATCTTTTTTCCTAAAAAACACATCAAGCACAACAGCATGAGGATTAATTTTTCCTATCCCACCAAAGAGCAGATCTTAGAAGGCGTGAGGAGATTGAGCACAGTGATTCAAAAATATGGGACATAAATGATTAAAAATAAAATAAAATATATTTCCATCCTATTCATACTTATGGCCGTATCCAGCTCCTGTGCGATAAATCCTGTAACAGGTAAGCGGGATTTGATGTTTTACTCCGAGGCTGCTGAGATCGACTTGGGAAGACAGACAGATCAACAAGTACGCGCTATGTATGGCGTATATGATGATCCGGCTTTAAACGACTATGTAAGTAAGGTGGGAAGGCAGCTTGTCCCTCATACCCACCGCCCTCATCTGGACTATCACTTTGCCGTACTGGACAC
>CBFDDY010000304.1:0-3483 GCA_965603705.1 uncultured bacterium
TATACTCCATCCTTGGTGAAAAGACTGATACTATTACTCGTCGGGATATAAACTTTACCATTGACATAGTGAATCAATTCCTGGCCCATAATCTCCCCAGGACCTTGACCTCTCCTTGCAAAGGCTCTTATGAAATTTCCGTCCTTATCAAAGATATAGTTTATATTGTTCGCTGAGTCATAGACATAAAAGAAACCATCCTCTGTTGCTGTTAGACTGAATGGCTTACCCAACAAATCATCTCCAGCTCTGTCAATTTCCCAGACCTTTTTGAGCTTAAAATCCCATTCTCCTTTAAGCGGCTTGTCAGGATTCACAACAGCCGCCTGGAGGAAAGAAATCAATAAGAACAGGATGAATGCCAGTTTCATCTTCTTCATATTTGACTCCTTCTACAGTATTTTCTCCCTCTTATCCCTACTTCCATCTATTTTACATAAATTATACTTATAATCATAGCTTTCATACAAATACCGGTAATAGAAATACCCTCGTGCTTGACCGGGATTCTCCCGGGAAGGCTGATCCTGGCGACATTTCCCACCTCAGGACATTCCTCTAAGAGGACTTCGGTAAGCCCCGGCATGCTCAACGCAAGCACCATGTAGCTTCCCCCTTCAAAATCCACACACACGCGATGAATCCTCTTTGCATTCTTGTTGAACCGGTCATAGCTCAGCTCGTCCATGGTCCAGAGAAAAATCAGGACACACAAGGTCATGCCGAGCATTCCGATTCCGAGATTCCGAGGGCCAGACCTACAAAACTAACTCTAAACAAATGAGATAACTCTTTATTTTCCCGGAAATATGGCCTTAATTGAGCATTTTGGGCCGCCAAAACATCTAATTAAGAGAGAAGAAAAGGGATTATGGGAGATTTGGGAAGAATCATATACTAAACAGGACGATTCTTACCCAAAAATTAGCCGATTAAAGCATAAAAAAGGAGGGAAATAAAAATTAATTTAAAATAAATCAGTGATTTGCATAGGTCTGACCCTATTCTCTAATAGGTCTGACCCTATTCTCTGCTATTCTCTATTCTGAAAAAATGGGGATTTTTGAATTCAAAAAGTACAAGTGGGCATTTGACAAGGGGGTTGAAACCACAAAAATTGCTTTGCAGTAGAATAAAAGGGGACGGCTGCATATCTTCATTGACATATTCATCTCAAGTTTGTATAAATAATTCGACATGGGGTTAATGGTAAAACACACCGCTGTAACAAATTCAAAATATAATCCCATGCATAAAATCCTTGATTCACAACAACTCACCGGTTTCAAGAATCTGATAACTGGTTTTATTCATATTTAGAACTTTCAAATAAAAATAAGGAGGTAAAAGTTGAAGTTAAAAAAGTCAATTTTAATTCCGGTAATGCTGTTCGCCACAGCAGCCCTGCTGTGTGCATTCGCTTTGAACGGACAGGAGGGCCAGAAGTACGAATCCTTACAAACAGACCAGATTACAGACGGCTGTACGGTTATAATAGTCGGAAAAGACGCCTCAACAGACGGCTCTGTTATGTCCACCCATACATGCGACTGCGGATTATGCGACTGGACATGGAGGTATGTGCCGGCAGCAGACCACAAACCCGGCTCAATGCGCAAGATCTATCATATAAACCAGTTCAGGACCTGGCCGCCGAGTGAGGGCCTCAAGTGGGAAAAGTATAAGGACGATTTTACAGACCTTGAAATCCCGGAGGTTTCTCACACTTACGCATATTTCAACGGCTCATTCGGGTACATGAATGACATGCAGGTAGCTATCGGAGAATCAACCATCGGATGCAGAAAAAAATTGCAAAATCCTACACCTGCCGCCAAATTCGACATAACAATGCTGACACTCATAGCTATGGAAAGATCAAAGACAGCCAGAGAAGCTGTAAAAATCATGGGAGAACTGGGTGAAAAGTACGGATACGGTTTTACTGATACAGCAGAGATGCTGGCTCTATCTGATCCGAACGAGGTCTGGGTATTCGAAATTATGCCTGTCGGCCCATTGTGGACACCGAAGAGCGGGAAGCCGGGTGCCGTCTGGTGCGCACAGAGAGTTCCCGACGACCATGTCAGTGTCTGCCCGAACGAATCCAGGATCGGGGAGATAGACCTTAAAGATACGGGCTACTTCATGGCTTCCCCTAATGTAATTTCACTTGCAGTAGATCTTGGGTTCTATGACCCAAAGAGCGGTAAAGCCTTTAACTGGAAAAAAGCCTATTCACCGAGCGAATACAGCGCGGCAGAATCCAAAGGGTCAAGAGGACGCCTCTGGCGATTTTTCGACCTAGTCGCACCCTCTAAGCAATTCAGCCCGGAAACCCCGAACATGGAATTTCCATTCTCGGTTAAGCCGGAAAAGAAGCTTTCCGCCCATGATGTTATGATAATGACACGCAATAAATTCGAGGGCACTCCATATTGTCCGGCTGATGGCCTTCAGGGAGGACCATTTGCCAATCCTAACCGCCTCCCCTACGGCTTTAAACTCGACGGCAAGACCTATAACAGACCCCGGGTAATCGGCGTAAACCGCGCAGAATATGTCACGGTTACACAGTGCAGAGAATGGCTGCCAAATCCAATCGGAGGACTCGTATGGCTTGCCTTCGGTGCCCAGGACACATCCTGTTTTATGCCCCTTTACATGGGTATTTCAGGAATCCCAAAATCATTTGAATTCGGTGACCACTGGGAGTTTGACAGGAAATCCGCCAGGTGGGCCTTCGATTATGTAGATTTCCATACTCAAGTGCTCTATTCATATGCAATCGAAGATGTCAAAAATGCCCAGGCAATTTGGGAAGAATCAGCCATAAAGCGCACTCCTGTCATCGACAAATTCGCAGAAGAACTTTACAAAAAGGACCCCTCTCAAGCCCGCCAGTTCTTAACCGATTACTGCATGAATAATGCCAACAGAGTCATCGATGCCTGGTGGGAGCTGGGTGACTACTTGCTCGTTAAATACAACCATCTTTGGATATATGACACAAAATCGAGAAAAAGACTACCGCTGAAATTCCCGGACTGGTGGCTCAAGGAACTGATCAAGTACAACAAACTGGAACCGCAGCCATCAGAAAAGAAGTAGTGATTTATATTCAAAAAAGAGATAGCGATTCAAATGAAAACCTTAAATTTATGGAAAGGAAGGAATAATTACTAACCGTAGATACAGAGATAGGAAACCGGTTCTTTGGCAATGGCGGTAAAATCTACTTTAGGCTCTACCTGAAAAGAATCACCTTTTTTGTAAAGTTTTTTTGTTTTATCAGGAAGAATCGCCTCCATCTCACCATGAGTGATTTCCATATATTCCTTTGTTTGAGTGCCAAAAGTATATTCTCCGGGTTTTATA
Organism: uncultured bacterium; assembly: GCA_965603705.1. Lineage (GTDB taxonomy): Bacteria > Acidobacteriota > Aminicenantia > Aminicenantales > Aminicenantaceae > JAUVXM01. Next base: position 3,379 of record CBFDDY010000304.1, read on the forward strand.
ATACCAACACTAAAAAGGAATAGGGTCAGACCTACAAAACTAACTCTAACCAAATGAGATCACTCTTTATTTTCCCGGAAATATGGCCTTAATTGAGCATTTTGG
>CBFDDY010000305.1:0-3464 GCA_965603705.1 uncultured bacterium
GGTTCCTCTTCAAACTGATGATTATTTTTGAGAATATATTTTGAATTAAAATTGTGCCCAGCGACCGGGACACTTATCCGAAAGGAGTCGGTTTCTGCTTCGAACAACCCTGCATCCAGGAAGGCCTGAATAGCGGTCAAGGTGGTTGCTTTATTGGAGAAGGTCATAGTACGGAAGAGTTTGCGGAGTTTTTTATGCAGTTTTTCAGAGATAGATTCTCTTAAATTTTCCAGAGCAGTTTTAGTATCGTACGCGCCTAAATCTCCGCCTAATTTACATTCTACTTCTGTCAGGTCTATAGACTCCCACTTCTTTATTCCTGAGTTCCCGGCGATTAGTTTATGGTAATAATCCTCGAGGTTGTCTCCAAGGGGATTGATTGTTCCCATGCCGGTGATGACTACTCTTTTATTATCTATCATTTTTTAAAAAATGTATTATAACACAACTAACCTGAACTATTCATAAAAAATGTCGATGTGTATTATACCTCTTTCTTAATCAGCATTTTACATTGATTCCTACAGAAACTCAATTTACCATTTCGTTCACAATATAATCTCTATTTGTAATCGACATTTTTTACTCTACGAGCGAGCCGATCTTACTGCATCTACTTTGTTGCAACGGATTCGCGGTGAATTATCACAGCTTCATCCGCTGCGCCTTGTATCTGCGACAACCTCGACTCGTGAATAATCCAGGCTAGTATGATAAAAATATGTGTATATATTGACCTAATATGAAAGATTGTGATAATAAGCTCATATCTATGCAAAGATGAGGAGAAAAATGCAAAAAAGGAAAAAGATTACAGGAAAAGAAAAAAGAGGCCTGAGCCGGAGAAGATTTATCGGGGGATCTATTGCTGCCATTGCCGGGACTGGATTACAGGGCTCAAAAAAAATGTTCAGCTCAGAGTCCAATCCCAACGAAGGTAATTTAAAGATAAAGGAATACAGGACTCTCGGCCGGACCGGTTTTAAAGTTTCGGATATTGGGTTTGGCAGTGGGGAACTGGCAGATGGAGCTTTACTGGAGGCGATTTTAGATTCAGGAGTAAATTATATTGATTGTGCTGAAAACTATGGCCGGGGGCGTTCAGAGAGAGTTATCGGGAGTGTGATCAAGAAAAGGGACAGGAAAAAAGTATTTATTACCACCAAGCTGGGAATCCGGAAAGATGACACCAAAGAATCTATTATCAAGCGAGCGGAGAAATGTCTGGAAAGGCTGCAGACCGACTATATTGATTGTTTGATGACCCATATGCCGGCTACAGTCGAGGATCTGAAAAATAAGGTTTTTCTGGATGCTGTCAAAGAATTAAAATCCAGAGATAAAGTCCGGTTTTGCGGCGTTTCCAATCATGGCTCCCAGTGGGATGATGTTCCTGAGACAATGGATAAGGTGCTGCAGGCTGCTGCTGAAGACGGCCGTTTTGATGTGATGCTTTTTGTCTATAATTTCCTGCAGCATGAACAAGGCGAGAAAGTATTAAAGGCCTGTAAAAAAAACAATGTTGGGGCGACCCTGATGAAGACGAATCCGGTCTTGAATTACTTTGAGATGAAAGAGAATGCCGAGAATGCGCAAGCTGAAGGCCGGGAAGTGCCAGCTTATTTAAAAAATTTACTTCCCAGACTTAAAGAACGTGCGGACCGGGCAGAGGCCTTTAAGGAGAAATATAAACTGACAAGTTATGATGCAGTCCGGAATGCTGCCGTTCGATTTGTTCTTAGTAATCCTGATGTAAGTTGTGCTTGTATGACAATAAAGAATTTCAGTGACCTTGATTTCTATACAGAATTATCAGGGAAACGATTTGGCGTTATTGAAAAGCAAGCCCTGACTGATTATTCAATGCTTATGGATGATCTATATTGCCGCCATGCCTGTGGAGTATGTGAATCAGAATGTCCGGAACGGGTTCCTGTAAATACAATTATGCGTTATAACTATTATTTTACTACTCAGGGTAGGGAAAAAAGTGCGATGCAGAAATATGCTTCCCTTCCTTTAAGTAGAGCTGATTTATGTAATGACTGTGCCGGGTACTGTGAAACAGCCTGTCCCTTTGGTGTTCCTGTTCAGGGATTACTTGGGTTGGCACATCATACTCTATCTTTGTGAATAATCAGGCAAACCTGAATTATATATTATTCCCTCATCATAAGGATAGAAGCAAATGTCTCGATCCCTGTCCAAAGATGCCCTATCCGGATATTTTCGTCCGGCTGGTGTTGGTTATTGTCGTGATTAGCAATAGGAACCCCGATTATAGGGACATGGAGAAGGTCATTGAACATATAAATTGGAAGCGAGCCGCCCAATGAAGGAAGGAGAATAGGTTTTTTTTCGCTATGTGCAGTTAGGGCCTTGATAACCAGCTTGGAAATCGGGTGGTCCATAGGCGTACGTGATGCTTTATACCCTCTTTCGGGCCGCCTGACCTTAGCGATCAAGCCATATTTCATCCTGGTCTTCTGATCAGGATCTTTTTCTACCACATGGTATCCCTGGGTCTTTATATGCTTGATGATTTTCTCTACCATATCATCGGGGTCATTGCCTTTAACCAATCTGATGTCAACTGCTACGGTTGCCGCAGGGGGAACAATAGTCCGGGCCTGTTTACCCACCCATCCGCTGTGGATTCCGTTGATATTTAAAGCAGGGAATTGGATTGCTTCCATCAGGCTTCCCCAGTTGTTTTCCGCCTCGGGAAAGCCGTATATTTTTTTGATGTTATTTTCATAGGAGGGAATCGCTTTTAGGGCTTCCTTTTCAAAATCAGTCAGAGGAATGGCTGTATCATAGAATCCTTTTATCTTTACTCTGCCGGATGTATCTCTCATCGATGTAAGAAGATGAGCCAATCTGATAACTGGATTGGGGGCCCAGTTACCATAATGTCCGCTATGTACGCTGGTATTAGGTCCATATAAAGTAATTTCAAGACTGGTTATGCCGCGTACTCCGAAGAAAAGGGTAGGGTCACCGGAATAATAAGCCGGCCCGTCACACATAAACAGGATATCGCATTTTAATATGTTTTTATGCTTTTCTAAAAAGGGCCTGAGATTGGTCGATCCGGCCTCTTCTTCTCCTTCGAATATGAATTTAAGATTGTTCTTTAAAGGGAATCCCGAGTTTTTTAGGGCATCTAGGGCTGATAATATTCCGCTGATCGGGGCTCTGTCATCGCTTGAACCGCGAGCATAGATTCGCCAGTCGTCATTGAAATTTTCTCCCTGGGCTGGAAAAGGAATCGGTTTTGGTTCTGTAGATCCTGATTTGAGTTTTCCAGGGCGCAGAGCAGGCTTAAAAGGATGAGTATCTGTCCATTCAGAAGGGTCGACCGGCTGCCCATCATAATGGACGTAAAACATCAATGTGCGAGTTGCTTTGGGGACATCAAGTTTGCCGACAACTATGGGATTTCCAGCGGTTTCCATTATTTG
>CBFDDY010000306.1:0-3445 GCA_965603705.1 uncultured bacterium
CATTGACAGCCTGCAGCATTTGAATGGCGGTAACTGAAATCTCATAACCGATAGAAAGTGAAGCAGAAGAGATGGCTTCCCATTTGTCAAGCGAATGAAAGGTCCCTTTTTCTTCAGCCCACAGGTCAATTCCGGTTTTTGAGCCGAAACCATAGGCTTTTATCATGTTGTAAAATGTCTTTTTGCCCAATTTGTCACTGATAAGAGTTGCTCCGACATTTGAAGAATGGATGATAACCTCAGGAAATGTGAGAATGTCATATCTATGATGATCCCGGATAATCTTTCCTGAGATCCGCCGATATCCTTTACTGCAATCAAATTTATCATTCAGGCTGATTTTTTTTGATTCAAGGGCTGCCGATGCTAAAATTATCTTGAAAGTCGAGCCAGGGTCAAAGCCAGGATGGATGGCTTTAATTCTATCTGTCAAGCTTAGTTGAGATGGAGGGTGGTTCAGGTTGAAATCAGGGTAATTGGCCATAGCCAGGATTTCGCCGGATTCCGGATGGGAGACGATGATAGTGCCCCATTTTGCTCTTGCTTTTAGCACAGCATTTTTTAATTCTCTGGAGGCATAATATTGGATCGTTTCATCAATAGTCAGGTATAGATCTTTTCCTGGTTGAGGATTTTTAAGGATCTCATACATGTACTGTCGTTTTTTGGCATCTATTAGATTTAAACGTTCGCCTTTTTTACCTCCCAGGATGGAATCGTATGTTATTTCAATACCGCTCTGGCCTTTGTTGTCCATATTTACTCTGCCGATCACATGAGCTGCCAGGTTGTTTTGAGGATAAAACCTTTTACTTTCTTCTTCAAAGAAGATGCCGCTCAGATCGAGATTCTTTACTTTTTCAGCCGCTTCAGGAGATATTTTTCGCTTTATATATATAAAATTATTTTTCTTTTTTATCCTGGTTTTTATTTTTCTGATATCTTCTGCAGACAGTCCCAGGATTTTTTTCAGCCTATTGATTTTTTGAAAATGAAGTTCGTTTGTCTCATCTTTAAAAGGGGAAAGGAAAACGGATTGGCAGGGAATGCTGCGGGCGAAGATATTGCCATATCGATCAAAGATCGTCCCTCTTCTGGGGGAAATATCGACTTTATCCTGATTCTGATCAATAACTCTTGCTTTCAAGCGGGGATGCTGGATTACCTGAAGCTGAACAAGGCGAAATATAATGACTCCGAACCAGAGTATAAAGAAAAGAACTAATAAGGTCGTTCGCTGTCCAACTTTTTTTTGATACAAATCTTTCATTTTTAAAATTGTTATTTTTGATTTTGGCTGTTTTCTAGATAAATTATCTGTTCTTTTTTAGTAGCCTTAAGGAGAAGCTCTTCTTTTGCGATAGTCTCTACTCTGTAAAGTGATAGTAGGTATGATTTTTTTGCCTCCAATTCATCGACTTCTTTTTTTATGGTTTTAACCTGGTTTTTCAAATCCGCAGTTTCAATACCTAATTTAAATGATTGCGCTTGATGCCAGAGATAGAATGTAAATATGGAGATGGCTATCAGAGTAAACAATACTCCTAAAGCAATGTCTTTCTTTTTAAACTTTCTTCTTACCATTTATATCTTCTCTGCAGCTCGTAATTTGGCTGATCTGGATCTGAAATTAGTGGAAACCTCTTCTTTGAGGGGTTGAACCGGTTTTTTAGTAAGTATTTTAATCTGGGGAAAAAAATCTCCTGCTCGGGCTAAGTCATTAAAGGTTTGCTTTACGATCCTGTCCTCCAGGGAATGAAAGGAGATGGCAGCAATGCGGCTCTGGGGGGGTATTTTTTTGATGGATCTTTTCAAGAAATGTGACAGCCCTTTTAATTCCTGATTAACTTCGATCCGCAGTGCTTGAAAAACTCTGGCTGCAGGATGGGTTTTTCCTTTTTGAGGCTTCCAGCGGCACACTTTTTCAGTGATTTTAAGTAGCTCTGTCGTTGTGGTAAATTTTTTAATTTTGCGCCTTGATACTATTTCTCTAGCTATCCTTCTGGCCTGTCTCAGCTCTCCAAAATCATAGAAGGTTTGAGCCAGGTGATGTTCCGAGTATTTATTTATTATTTTTGATGCAGTGTAGTTATTTCTAAGGTCCATCCGCATGTCCAGGGGACCCTCTTGGTTATAACTAAAACCTCTTTCCGGGCAGTCAAGTTGAAAGGAGGAAATTCCGAGGTCAAGTAGAATAGCTTTTACCTCCTTAAAATCTAGCTTGAGGTCAGGCATATATCTAAAATCTGAATGATAAAGATTGACTCTGTCGGCAAAGGGTTTAAGTCTTTCTTTAGCTTTTAAAAGGGATTTTTCATCAAGATCAAAGGCAATTATTTTGGCATCAGGATTTCTTTTAAGTATTTCAAGTGAATGGCCTCCTGTCCCGAGAGTGCAATCAATATAGGTGCCTTTTCGTTGAATCTGTAGATATTTTGCGACTTCCTCAATAAGGACTGGTGTATGGAGGGAATTTTTCATTCTCCCTCTCCCTTGGGAGTGAGATCTGCGATTCGTTCAAGGTCTTCATCAGTTAGGGGATTCTGTTCCAGGATTTCATTTAGAACATCTTTATTCCAGATTTCCAAGTGATTATTGAGCCCGATGACTTCGACTTCATATTGGAGACGGGCTTTTTCCTGGAGGGTTTGGCTAAGCAGGACTCTTCCCTTAGAATCTATTTCATAATAAGTCCCGTTACGGTTAACCCGGCGCATAAAGTTTTTAACCTGGGGTTTAAGATGAAAAAGTCCCTTGTCAGTAACACCTGTGAGTTTATTCCAGACTGGAAGTGGATAGATCTGGACTGCTTGGTCAGTTAGAGAAGTGATGAATACTTCTTTTCCGTACTGCTCCTCAATTGCCGCTCGAAACTTTTGCGGAATTTTGATTCTTCCGCCTTTGTCAAGACGGGCTGAGTAGCTTCCTAATAGATAATTTCCCAATTTGTCCCTTTTTGTCCCATTTTTATCTAAATATACATACTATTAGGGGTAGTTGTCAAGGAAAAAACGAGTTTTTTTAATTTATTTTTGCATTTTTTCTAGAAATTTCCCTGAAAATTAGAAATATGGAGGAATATGGGAAATAACGGGACAGAAATTAGGGGACAGGCCTTGCGTGCCCGTGAAGCCAAAGAATTCTTATTGTCTTTAAAAGTCCAGAAGGAAATCGATCAGTATGAAGTAGAAAAGGCAATAAAAAAAATCGATGGCAAAATTTCAAAGACCTTCTGGAGAAAATAAAAAGAATAGTTCAGGGAAACTGGATTATTCACGAGTCGAGGTTGCTCTAGATGCGAGGCGCAGGGGATGAAGTTGTGGTAAAGGCAGAAAATGGAAAATTGTAAATGGAAAATGGAAAAACCGTGAAATTATAGTTAAAGTCTTCTATCTTATGAAATTCTGATGTGGCTGAAGCGACATTGAAGATTTAGCCTTCTGAT
>CBFDDY010000307.1:0-3413 GCA_965603705.1 uncultured bacterium
TTTTACCCTTTGAGCTGCTACATTAACAATATTACACAGAGCAAACATATACTGTCAACAAGAAGTCCCTCTTTCCTCAGCTGCCATATTTGCCCTGAACTATTTGTAATCGACATTTTTTATAAATAATCCAGGGTTGCTGGGCTTGGGGAGAAGATGTAATCTATTACCAAATTGATCTTGACAAATAATGATATGTGGATTACTATAGCTATACAATTCCACATAACAATAGAGGTTATCATGCGTACAGTACAAATGACTTTGGACGATGATCTGGTCGAATTAGTCGACAAGATCGTCAAAAAGCTCAAAACAACCCGGTCTGCGTTTACTAGAAAAGCTTTAGAGGATGCAGTTCACAGCATCAACATCAAACATCTGGAAGAAAAACACAGGAAGGGATATGAACTTTATCCTCCAAAAAAACCGGAGTTCAGCGTGTGGGAAAAGGAGCAGGAATGGGGGGATGAATGAGAAGAGGTGAGATAAGATGGTACAAATTTAAAGCGCCGGACAAAAGGAGACCTGTATTGATCCTCAGCCGAGATTCCATCCTGGCTGTCTTAGGGGAAGTCACAATAGCGCCGATCACATCAAAAGTTAGAGATATTCCCAGTGAGGTATTCCTTTCTAAATATGATGGTATGTTAAAAGACTGCGCCATTAATTTTGATCATATACAGACGGTTTCTAAAAATAAATTGGGTCCACTTATCCTGACTCTACCAAAAGAGAAACTTCTGGAGGTAGGTGAAGCTATTATCTTTGCCCTGGATCTATAATATGTAAAAACAAAACCTCTATTTGGCGCTCCGGCCATGTTAACTCAGGTCCAGCTTAACTATTCACGAAAACGTTAAATGTTAATTGAAAGACTTGCCCCTAATGAAATTCTGCTGCTGCAATCGGGTTTGATTCAATCCAGGAGACCGGAAAGCCAGTGAAGGAGATTGAGGAGCAGGCGGGCATTATCCCTGCCAAGCGGATGGTTCATTCCGGCTTTGATGCGGCCGCTATCAAAGACTTGGGCGGTAAACATGGCGGCCTCGGTAAAAAAAGCGATCCGCCCGTTGCCATATGTTTTAACTCCCCCTTGATACCATCCTGACACATTGATGCTTGGGGTTCCGGATGGAAATTTATTGTATTCCTTAGGAATCCAGGACCTGTATCCCTCACCCAAAATCAGGAGAGGTTGAAATCCTTCCTTGCATCGAAAGGCTGAGCCGGCAAAAGTGGCAACACGGCGTACCTGTTCCTCCGGATTGCGTCCATTTGTAAGGAGATGGTCTGCCAGATATCCATCCGACTTTTTAAAAAGAGTGGGCCCGGGGCGGCCGGGAGGCGGGCCGTTCAGCACGTATCCGTTACTGACCTCGAGCCCGAAAGAAAGAGCCAGGTCCTCTATGGCTCCGGGATCGGGCATATGATCCGTAATCACGAACAAAGCTCCTCCCTTTTTAACCCAATCGTTAAGGCTCAGTATCTCCTCCTTGGCAAAGGTCGGGGGGTCTCCGATGTTGAAAGGAGGTTGAGCATCTGCGATCACATAAATAACTCCCGACTTCAGGAGTTCCACGGATATCTTGTCCTTAGCCCGCTTGATAACATAGCCATCCTGCCTTAATAAATCGGCAAACGGGAGATAGGTTCCTACGGCTGTGTGAAAATTATTATGTGCTTCATCGATTAGGACAACAGGGCCTTTTCCCTCGGAATACGCAGGATTCTTTATGACATAGGAGAATGACTTATCCACACTTCGTGGAGGCTCTACCGTGCTGGCGGTCTGCTGGGTACTTCTCGCTGCATAAACAAATGCAACAAGTGATACACTGAGGATTAGTATTTTTGGGATATTATTGATTTTTTTATACATCGGAACTCATCAAGTTAATATATGATATAAAAGGCCTTTCTGCAACAATCACGCATGAAAATCCCCTTCTTTGATGGCGTGGACTAATAGGCACTTCCCGTTAACGATTATATATTTTCAATTTATATCATAAATATTAATAAGCTTATTGTTATTTTAGCTGCTTAAATGGAGCCTCCTATCAAATGATAATACAATTATTGCTTATTTCTATTTTATCCTAAAGGGCACTTACCTGTTAGTAAGAGTAGGAGTGATCCCATAAGGGATAAACTCATCCGGATCCAAATCCTAGCCAAAGATAAGATAATATTTGAGAAAAATTGACGAGTTTTGTTGCCTGTGATATCTTATTTAAACCTGAATAATTAAAGGAAAACCAACATGAAATCTCGCAAAAACCTTATTACGGTTCTGATTGCTTTTGTAGCATTGCCTCTGATTTGCCAGTCGTCTTTGGCAGGAAAACAAGCAGTGGAAAAAACCGTTCCCGATCCGGTCAGTTTTGTCACCCAACATCAAGGGGATTTCAACGGAAAAAATGTCCGTTATACGGTAACGGCCGGTGAAATATTCCTGACCAATGATCAGGGGGAACCCACAGCCGCTATCTGGTCGACGGCCTATACTAAGGACAAAGCCGAATCCGGACGTCCGGTCACATTCGTGTTTAACGGAGGCCCGGGATCGGCTTCTGTTTGGTTGCATATGGGCCTTTTCGGGCCGCGCCGTGTTAAAGTTGCGAGCGAAGCTGATGCAGATGACGGGGCCGCTCCTTATCAACTCGTCCCCAATCCGCTCAGCCCATTAGATATCACAGACCTGGTCTTTATTGATCCGGTCGGTACCGGATTCAGCCGGGCGATCGGAAAATCAAAAGACGAAGATTTCTGGGGTCTCATTCCAGACGCGCGCTCAGTGGCCCAATTCATCCGGAGATGGATCACGATCCACCAGCGCTGGAATTCACCGCGCTATATCGCGGGAGAAAGCTTTGGCACTACTCGAGCTGCTACAGTAGCTGATATCCTTTCGGGAGACGGCCAGGATGTGGCGCTTAACGGCCTTATTCTTATATCACAAGCGCTTGACTATACCGGGTCCACTCCGGCACATGATAACTTGATCTCCTACATCACCTACCTACCGACCATGGCAGCCACAGCCCGTTATCATGGCAGAGCCGGAAAAGACCAATCATTGGAAGACTTCATTGAATCCGCACGTCAGTTCGCCTTTAATGAGTATGCACCGGCCCTTTTCAAGGGGAGTGGACTGAAAAACAGGGAACGGAAACGGATTGCGGAACGGTTGGCCTATTTCACAGGATTGGATGAGGCCTATATTCTGCATGCCAACCTGCGGGTACTGTCCCCGCGATTCCGTAAAGAACTCCTTCGGGATAAGGGACTGGCGGTAGGCCGGTTGGATGGGCGTTACCTCAGGGATGACATTGACGACACAGCTGTACGGCCGGAAAGTGATGCTGCCAGTGATGCGATCACCAGTGCGTATACAGCCGGAATCAATC
>CBFDDY010000308.1:0-3409 GCA_965603705.1 uncultured bacterium
CAGGGTATCTGGAATCAGGATATGAATCCTTCCTGGGATTCAAAATATACTACCAATATAAACACAGAGATGAATTACTGGCCGGCGGAAGTAGGAAACTTAAGTGAATGTACGGAGCCACTTATAAAAATGATAAAGGAATTAACTGTACAGGGAAGGGAGGTAGCGCGAGAACATTATGGTGCTAAGGGATGGGTGTTTCATCAGAATACAGACCTCTGGCGGGTCGCTGCTCCCATGGACGGTCCGGACTGGGGTGCTTTTACAACCGGGGGAGCTTGGCTTTGTACCCATTTGTGGGAACATTATCTTTTTGGCCGGGATAAGAATTTTTTAGGGCAGATATATCCGTTGATAAAGGGAAGTGTTGAGTTTTTTCTTGATTTCCTGACTGAACATCCGAAATATGGCTGGCTGGTCACCAATCCATCCACCTCACCTGAAAATTTTCCTGACTGGCCGGGAAATGAGAGTTTTTTTGATGAAGTATGCGCCTGGATGAGTCCGGGTACGACTATTTGTGCTGGTTCAACCATTGATATGCAGATATTAAGTGATTTGTTTTTATATATGGCTGAGGCAGCTGATATTTTGGCAATAGACCAGGAGTTCAAACAGAAGGTCCTGAATACGCGCAAAAAATTAGCGCCGATGCAAATCGGCCAAAATGGTGATATTCAGGAGTGGCTGGAGGATTGGGGGCAGAAGGAGAAGAGCCATCGGCATATCTCTAACCTGTATGGTTTATTTCCCGGTAACCAGATAAGGGCAAGAACAACCCCCGAATTGGCTGAAGGCTGCCGAGTTGTATTAGAGCAGCGGGGACTTGCTGGGAATGGTTGGTCTTCTGCCTGGAAAATGGCTTGCTGGGCCAGGCTGTTTAATGGCGCGAAATCTATGGATAATTTTAATTACTATATCCACAATTATGTCTTTGATAATCTTTTTGCTATCTGCTCAAAATCTTTACAAGTTGATGGGTCATTTGGCATCTCAGCTGCGGTAGCTGAGATGGTCTTGCAATCACATGAGAATGAAATATTTTTACTGCCGGCATTACCGGAGTTCTGGGAAAATGGGGAAGTCAAAGGCTTATGTGCGCGGGGAGGATTTGAAGTGGATATAAAGTGGAAAAAAACCCGCCTGATTTCAGCTTTGATTCTATCCCGGAGGGGAAACAATTGCCGGCTTCGGACAAGACATGCGGTAGATGTTTATAATAATGGCGACAAGATCAAAGTTAAAAGATATGATAAAAACCTGATTGAATTTGAAACAAAAAAAAATGAGTTTTATAAGATAGTCATCTTCATCCAGGGCGCAGAATTGTGAAAATCAGCCACTGCACTGCCTGGAGGGACCAGCTCATCACAAGCTTGCTGGATATTATCATCCAGGCTCATTTCCATTACCGGAATTAGATGCTCAAGTTGCTCTACAGTACGGGGGCCTATTAAGGGAGCTGTGATTCCCGGCTGTTCTTTTATCCATAGGATCGCCAGTTGGGCAGGAGATATCTTGTGTTTTTGGGCCAGGTGCACGAACCGGTTGCCCGTTGCTACGGCTTTTGGAGTCACCCGTTCAGAATAAATACCGCCTCTTAAGGAGGCACGAGATTTTTTTGGATATGTTTTCCCATCTGCATAACGTCCGGCCAACATTCCCATAGCCAGAGGGGACCAGGGGATAATGCCAAGCCCGTACTCCCGGCACATGGGGACCAGTTCGTTTTCTATGCGGCGGTCAAGGAGATTATAAGGGGGCTGCTCGGATATAAAGCGGCTTAAACCTTTCTCTTCGCTTATTTTAATCCCTTCGAGTACTTTCCAGGCAGGGGCAGTGGAGCTGCCGATATAACGTACTTTTCCCTGGTGTACCAGATCGGTCATAGCACCCAGAGTCTCGTCCAGAGGTATGTCAAATGAAGGACGGTGTGTCTGGTATAGGTCGATGTAATTTGTTTGCAGCCGGCGGAGAGAATCCTCGCAAGCTTTGATGATATGTAAGCGGGAGTTTCCTTTTTCATTGGGGCCAGGCCCAACCGGGTAATGAACTTTTGTCGCAATTATCGCCTGATGCCGGCGGCCGTTTTTTGCAAATGCCCTTCCTATGATCCGTTCGCTTTCTCCCTTAGCATAGATGTTACTTGTATCGAGAAAATTAATTCCTGCATCCAGAGCAGCCTCAAGCATTATGATCGATTCTTTCTCAGGGGTTGGATTGGCAAAATTATCCGTCCCTAAACAAAGAGGTGAGACTTTTACTCCTGTTCTTCCTAAAGTTCTATATTCCATGATAATGTCCTTTCCTTAGTAATCCAGGGTTTTTTTAATTAACCGGCGGTATATCCGGCATCGACCGTCACTAAGGAGCCGGTCATATAACTGGCTGCATCTGAAGCTAAAAACAAGACTACGCGGGCGATTTCTTCAGGCTCAGCCAGCCGTCCCATAGGAACTGTTTCTTCTGCTAATTTCTGTAAGTCTTCTCTAGATGGAGGAGTTGGACGTTCTGAGGCCAGCATCGGGGTGTTGACTTCACCCGGGCAGACTGCGTTGATGCGGATACTGTCTTTGACATGGTCAAGAGCCATGGCTTTTGTGATCTGGTGAACAGCTCCTTTGGAAGCGCAGTAGGCAACCACACCGGCTGCCCCCCTTCCTCCCCAGATGGAGCCGAAATTAATAATGGCCCCTTTTCCCTGTTTTTTCATGGGAACAACCGCTGCTCTGCTCATAAAGAACACACCGTTTACATTTACGGACATAACCCTATGCCAAGCTTCATCAGAAGTGTTTAAAGCGTCTGATCTTGCAATAGTGCCGGCGCAGTTTACGAGAACATCCAGCTGGCCGTGCTTTTTTACTATGGAATCTACAGCATGCTGACAGAAGGAAGAATCACTGACATCCCCGATAAGGGGGGGCTGGCTGCCGATTTCTGCAGCTACTTTTTCTGCCGTTTCAGGGTTGATATCAACGATAATGACCTTGCCGCCTGCTGCGGTGAATTCCCGGGCTGTGGCAGCTCCCATACCGGATGCAGAGCCTGTGATCAATGCTATTTTACCGCTAAAATCCATGCTTTCTCCTCTTCCGGGGATTGTCCCCAAACTTAGAGCACTCTCGTAATAATATTAGCATATTAAGCATAGGTAATTCCACTCTTACTAAATTGAATGGAGTTTGACCATTTTTTTAGAATTTTACCATGAGGACGCTGAGGACACGGAAAAAACAGGTAAAGCATTAGACGCGGATTTTTCCACTTTCTGTTTTACATTTACCGCACTTTAGCTTGAATTTACCTGCGGGGATAGATAAAATGATTTTGATGAAATTTGTAAGTGTATTAAATGATGTGATAGGTCCGGTAATGCGGGGGCCTTCAAGTTCGCATACTGCTGGCT
>CBFDDY010000309.1:0-3405 GCA_965603705.1 uncultured bacterium
TTAAACAGGACCCGGAACTTGCAGCAGAGTATCTTACCGATTACTGCTTAAGCCATGCCGAGAAAGTATTGAACGCCTGGTGGAAGCTCGGGGACGATCTGCTGGTAAAATACAATCACTTCCGCATCTATGACCCGGAAAAAAGGACTGCCCGGTCGCTTACAATACCGGATGGGTGGAAAGAGGCTGTCATAAAGTATGACGGGCTCGAGCCGCTTAAAAAATAGATGTGGAAGGTGTAAATCACACTACCCTATTGACAACCACAGGTAAATCGGATATAAATCTTTTTACCTTTATAAACCTGAGGAGGTGAGTTTTATTGGCATACATCGTAATTGATGAAGGCGAGAATATCGAATCAGCCCTGAGAAGATTTAAGCGAAAAATTCAACATGAAGCCATTATTAAAGAGATAAAAAAACATTCTGTCTACTTTAAACCCGGCGAGAAAAGAAGGCTGAAAGAAGCTAACGCCAGAAAGCGGATGAGAAGACGCCTCCGCAGAGAAAAAAGTTTCAATAATTATTAACAAAACAATTAAAAAACCTCCCTGGCTAAAGGTTAAACTGCCGTCTCACAAAAATTTTTTTTACGTAGCCACTCTGTTAAAGCAAAAAAAGCTTAACACTATCTGCCATAGCGCCAGGTGCCCCAATGTATCAGAGTGCTGGTCTCATAAAACCGCCACATTCCTTATCCTGGGGGATATCTGCACCCGCAACTGCGCTTTCTGTGCGGTTGAGAAAGGCAGGCCCCTGGATCCTGATACAGAAGAAGCCGGCCGCATAGCAGAGACAATATCTACGATGGGGCTGAAATATGTCGTAATAACATCAGTCACCCGGGATGACTTGCCTGACGGCGGAGCCTCTATTTTTAACGAGACTATTAAAGCTGTAAAAAAAAGCAACCCAGGTATTAAAATAGAAATCCTTATCCCGGATTTTTCCGGGGACATCCAACCTCTTGAAACCGTTCTCCGGGCAGAGCCAGATGTGCTGAATCATAATTTAGAAGTTCCGGAGACTCTTTATTCCCGGATAAACCGTCCCTCAAAAAATTACCGCAGGTCGCTGCAAGTACTGAAAAGAGCAAAAGACAGGGGCGCGGTCACAAAATCAGGGCTTATGCTCGGCCTGGGAGAAAGCGAAGAAGACATCCTGCGCACAATCATGGACCTCCGGGAAGTATCCTGTGACCTTTTAACGATAGGGCAGTATCTTCAGGCTGTTAAAAATAATGCGCCCGTGGTAAAATACTATTCTCCGGATAGATTTGATTTATTCCGAGAAAAGGCGCTTCACGCCGGTTTTAAGGGCGTTGTGTCAGGGCCGCTTGTCCGCAGCTCTTATTTGGCCCATAAGCTTTATAATAATATTAATAATTTAGAGGTATAGAAAAAATGCGCTATTTGATCTTCTCCGACGTTCACGGAAACCTGGAAGCTTTAAATGTAGCACTTAAGTTTGTAGAGGGTGAAAAAATCGACCATTACATGTGTTTAGGAGACCTTGTAGGATACGGAGCTTCCCCAAATGAAGTAATAGATAAAGTGCGGGCGCTTAAACCCCTTTCAATTATCCGCGGAAATCATGACAAAGCTGTATGCGAAAGTGAATCCCTGCAAACATTTAACCCTATTGCTGCTATGGCAATCCGCTGGACTAAGGAACATATTTCGAAAAAAAACTTGGATTATCTCTGCAAAATAGAAAAGGGTCCTCTGAAAATAGAGGATGAAATTGCTATCTGCCATGGCTCCCCTTTTGACGAAGATTACTATATATTTGGAGAATTCGATGCAGCAGAAGCCTTTTTGCATATAGAAACCAATTTAACTTTTTTCGGGCATACCCATTTTCCCTTTGTTTACAAGGAAAAGGACCATCTGGTCGAAGGCACTTATGTTTCCGGAAATTTCAGCAAATTGAAACTAAAGAAAAAGAGCAGATATCTCATCAATCCGGGTTCACTCGGCCAGCCCCGGGACAGAAATATCCGTTCTTCCTGTGCGATTTTTGATTCAGAATCCAGAGAAATCTGCTTTCACCGGCTTGAGTATGACATTGAAACAACCCAGAAAAAAATACTCGACGCCAAACTCCCACCGGCTCTGGCTAAAAGGCTGTTTGCGGGAATATAAACAGGAAAATACAGAGGAAATCCATGCTATATACAACTTATGACTTTGCAAAAGGGAAACTTTTTTTAGGGAAAACCGAGAAAGGCCTGGGTATTGTCAAATTTGTGCAAAAGGCTGCGGATATAAAAAATACAATCCTCTCTCTCGAAAAAACATCAGTTAAAGTGCAAGCGGCTAACAAATCTGCCTTTCTGAGTGAAATAAAGCTTTTTGACCGCTATTTTCAGGGAAAGCCCGCATCTTTTGATTCTATCAGCCCGGATTACACATTCGGCACCCCTTTTCAGCAAAAGGTCTGGGACAAAGCCCGCAATATCCCTTATGGAAAAACCTTATCCTATAAAGACCTGGCGCTTCAGCTTCTAAGCCGGGGATACAGAAGTGTAGGCCAGGCCCTGGGAAAAAACCCTCTGCTTATTGTTGTCCCCTGCCACCGCATTATCCGTTCAGACGGAAGCCTGGGAGGCTTCGGAGCAGGATTGGGGCTGAAAAAATGGCTGCTAGAGCTGGAAGCACATACAGAAGGATAGTCCCTCTAACCCCAAAATTTATTTTCCGATAAAGCGGTTAATAAATTCAAACGTACGGTTATAGGCCTCCATACGGTTCTTGTAGAGTAAGAATTCATGCGGCTCATCCGGCGCTATCATCAACTCTATCTGCACATCACCTTTGATCCGCAGTTTCTGGACGATATCTGTTGTCTGCTGGAAAGGCACATTACGGTCGTCGTCACCATGGATAAAAAGTACAGGTGAGGCCCAGGTATTGAGGCTGGCTACCGGAGAAGATTCGCGAGCCAGTTTTCGCTCCTCTTCATTGAGGCGCCCCCATCCCATCTGGGACCAGTCGTGTACGCCCGCCATATCCACGCCCACCTTAAAGATGTCGGAATTGCGGGACAAGGCCATGGCCGTAAGCAGGCCACCGTAGGAAAGACCCCATTTTCCGATCCGTTCCGGGTCAACCTCGGGCCTGCTCTGGAGATACCTGGCACCGGCCAGCACATCCTGGTATTCGGAGGCACCCTGCATACCGGTCTTTTTTGCGTTGCGGAAAGAGCGGCCGTAGCCGATGCCGCTGCGATAGTTTATGGAGATCACCACATAACCCTGGTTGGCAAAATACTGGTTAATGCCGTAAGCCTCGGAATAAAACTCCATATAGTGCCAGCCCAGAAGCATCTGGCGGATAGGCCCGCCGTGGGTGTAAACCACACCCGGACGCTTATCACCCGGTTTGGCTCCTTTGGGGAGAAA
>CBFDDY010000310.1:0-3388 GCA_965603705.1 uncultured bacterium
CCCCCACTATCAACCCGGACGGCGAGCAGATGGTGACTGAGTGGTATAGAAAATATGTCGGCACCAAATATGAAGGCAGCAGTATGCCCTGGCTTTATCACCACTATGCCGGACACGATGATAACCGGGATTGGTTCATGTTCAACCTCCTTGAAACACAGGCTATAACCAAAGTGCTTTATCATGACTGGATTCCTCAGATCCATATTGACGAACATCAGATGGGATCTACCGGTGCAAGATTATTTGTTCCTCCTTTCATGAACCCTCCTGTTCCCACCATACACCCACTTCTATGGCGAGGAGTGGCTCTATGCGGCATGAATATGTCTTATGACCTTCAGAAAAATGATTTCAAAGGAGTAGTACACGGCCGCAGCTTTACTGGTTGGTGGATCGGCGCCTGTGATGACACCTCCTGGCTGCACAATTGTATCGGCATCCTCAGTGAAATGGCATCTGTAAAAATCGCTTCCCCTATTTACATCGACCCTACCGAGATACCAAAGTCTTATACGGAAAAAAGAATGCAGTTTCCCGATCCCTGGCCCGGTGGATGGTGGCGCCTAAGAGACATAGTCGATTATGAACTTACTCTTTCCATGAGCCTTATCAAGACCGCATACATGCACAAGGAAGACCTGCTTTTTAACTTCTATAAAATGTGTAAAGATGCTATTGAAATTCAAAAAGAAGGGCAGCCATATGCGTTTGTTATCACCAAAGACCAGCGCGACTATCCCACAACCCTGCGTATGCTGGAGATCCTGAAATTAGGAGGAGTGGAAATACATCAAGCAAAAAATGAATTTACGGCAGACGGTAAAATCTATCCTGCCGGTTCTTTTGTCGTTCTTATGTCTCAGCCTTACCGACCCTATGCTCAAGCACTACTCGAAAAACAGGTCTATCCTGATATGCGTCAATACCCGGGCGGCCCCCCTATCCCCCCCTATGACAACGCCGGATGGACCCTCCCTCTTCAGATGGGTATCGCCTCGGCTCAAATCGATCGCTCTTTTAAAGCGGACCTTGCAAAACTGGAAAGCATCCCCTATCCCGAGACTGTAGCACCCGAAGCCTCCTCAAAATATATAGTCCTGGATTCCAAAAAAAATGCAGCCTACAGTACCGTATTTTCTCTCCTGAAGTATAAACCGGAGATCTATCGCTCCAATTCAGGAATAAACGGAGACGATTTTCATGCCTGCTTCGGAAGTTTTATCGTTGAAAACACTCCCCAGGTCCAGAAAGCTCTGCCTGCTCTTCAGGAAAAATGGCATCTTAATGCTTATGGTCTTGACGATATCTCTGAGATTAAGAAAAGTCCCTTGAAAAAACACCGGGTAGGCCTCTATCAGTCCTGGAAATCTAATATGGACGAAGGTTGGACCCGTTATGTTCTGGACGACCTGGAAATCCCCTTTACTACCCTTCACAATAAAGACTTCAAAGGCACAAAGAAAAAGAAGGTGGATCTCAATTCAAAATATGACGTCATCGTTTTTGCCAGCGAAAGTGCAGATATTATTAAATTAGGAAAACCAAGCCCAGGTTCCCGTAATGCCCGCTACTATAGCGAAGGCCCCTCGGAATATGCCGGAGGCATCGGTAAGGAAGGGATTGAGGCCCTTAAAAAATTTGTCGCTGAAGGCGGTATCCTTGTTACATTAAATGACGCCTGTAACTTGGTCTTTAAAGAATTTAAATCTCCCGCCAGTAATGCCTTAGAAAATATTGATAGAAGTAAATTCTTATGCCCGACATCACTCTTAAAAATTAAAATTAATAAACGGTCTCCCATCGGATACGGTTTGCCTACAGAAGCAGCTGCCATGTTCTCTCGCAGCCTCGCGATCAGAACCAGAATTCCTTCCGGAGAATGGGACAGAACTGTGGTTGCAAGCTATCCGGAAAAAGATGTGTTACTAAGCGGCTGGCTTTTAGGAGAAGATGCCATTGCCAGAACAGCAGCTGTGGTTGACCTTAAACACAAGCAGGGTCATATTATCCTGATCGGATTCCGCTGCCAGCACCGCGCCCAGTCACACGGCACTTACAAATTCCTGCTGAATGCTTTATTATATCCTGAAACAGAATAACCTGCTCAGCTTCCCATTTGCACGAAGCAGAGCCACATCAGAATTTCATTAATCTGCATTATTCACGAGTCGAGGTTGCCGTAGATACGAGGCGCAGGGGATGAAGATGTGGTATTTCACCGCAAATCCGCTGCAACAAAGCAGATGCGGTGAGATAGGCTTGCTCGTAGAGTAAAAAATGTCGATTACAAATATAAATTACAACAAAAACAAAATGGTCAATTGGTATGCCTTAGGAATCAGGGTAAAATGTGGATTTGAAAAGATATATCATACATATCGACATTTTTTATGAATGATTCATAATTTTATTTTACTTTAAATACCTTTAAATACTGTGTTCTGAAATAACTTTCAGCTTCACCCAGGCCTTTAACACTTAATTCTTGTTCTTTAAAAGACAACTCTCCTTTAAAATCCCCCACAGAATTATACTTCTTTTTCTCCATCCAGGCTTCCAGGCCTTGCAACAGCCTTTGTATCTCAGAAAGGCCTTCCTTATAAAAAAGTGTACAGACTTGTACTGCAGAAGCTCCAGCTAGTATTTGTTTTATTACATCATTAGCCCTGTTTACTCCTCCAGATGAAGCAATATCAGCATCAATCCTTCCAGCCAAAAGAGCCACCCATCTTAATGACTGGTTAAAATTACCTTTTCCTTTACGACTGATAGTCTTGATGTTATCAATATCAATATCAGGTTCCAGGAACCAGTTGAAAAAGACAAAGGCGTCACTCCCAGCCTGAGATAATTTTTTACTCAAATTAGGTAGGGATGATACCTCTGGCGTAAGCTTAATAGAAATTGGTATAACAACTTCCTTTTTTACTTCCTTTAAAATTTTAGAATAATTATTTTCATGTTCTGAGCCGGAAATATCCAATTTGAGCGGAAGGTCATAAATATTCAGCTCAAGCGCATCAGCTCCGGCTTCCTCCACCTGGTTGGCAAACCTTGGCCAAAGAGAAGGGGTCCTACAGTTTACACTCGCAATAATAGGGATTTTGACCTCTTTTTTAGCTTTATCGATTTCCCGACACATTTCATCAGGACCGTATTCCAGCAATCCCCCGGCTCGTAAATAATCCAGAGCTTCAGGGTGAAGAGGAACTCTATCCTCTGGAATATTACTGCTTGCTAAAAATTGTTCTTCAAAAATAGATTTTAATACTACTGCTCCAGCCCCAGCATCAGCACATTTTTTCACCCCATCCGCATCCCGCGATAAATCACTGCTAGCTACAATTATAGGATTTTTTAACTTCATACCCATATAAGAGGTGCT
>CBFDDY010000311.1:0-3387 GCA_965603705.1 uncultured bacterium
GGAACCGGCTATATTTTCGGAGAAGAAGCGGGCCAGGTGGCCACGATTATCAAATTAACCCGAAATATGTTTATGATCCTGGTTGCGGTCCTGGTATCCATCTGGTTTGGCACAAAAGAAGCCAAGGAAGGCAAGCTGGGAAAAAAAGCTATACTTAAGGCTTTCCCCTGGGTCTTGTTTGGTTATATTGGCATGGCTATCTGTGCTGTCAAAGGTTTTTTTTCTCCGGAGGGAATAACTTTTTTCAAGACTGCCGGGAAATTCCTGATTCTTATGGGCATGGTCGGGATCGGATTCGGTACTAATTTCAGGGATATCAAACGGCTGGGAGCAAAACCTTTGATCGTCGGCATTGTGGGAGCAATAGTTGTTACTGGGTTCAGCTTGGTTATGGTCAAGTTGCTTAATTTTTTTTAAAGGATAAGCATACAGTCGCCGTAGCTGAAAAAGCGATATTCAGAATGAACTGCCTCCCTATAAGCTTCCATTATTAAGTCAAAACCGGCGAAGGCAGCTGTAAGCATAAGGAGACTTGATTTTGGCAGGTGGAAATTAGTCAGTAGTCTATCAATTACCTTAAATTTATAGCCGGGATAGATGAAGAGACGGGTGGAAAAGTCTCCTGCTCGGACCTTTCCTTCAGAAAATGCACTTTCAAGCGAGCGGACGGAAGTTGTGCCCACTGCTGTAACAGGACGTGAATCGGATTTTGCCTTGTTAATTGTCTTGGCTGTATTAGGTTTGATGGTAAATGTTTCTGCGAGCATTTTATGGTCTTCTATTATATCCGTACGCATAGGCTGGAAAGTGGCCAGCCCCACATCAAGTGACAAAGGGGCTGTTATTATCCCCTTGTTTTTTAAGGTTTTAAGCATGTCTGTAGTAAAGTGAAGTCCGGCAGTAGGGGCAGCAATAGACCCTTCTTTTTGGGCAAAAACAGTCTGGTAGCGGGCAAGGTCGAATTCCCTCAGATGTAAGTGTTTTTCTTTGCGTTTAATATAAGGGGGCAGGGGAGCAAAGCCAATTTTCTTAAGCTCTGGGAGTACATTTCCTGAGGGAAAGTTTATCAGCCGTCGCCCTTCTGCTTTCACTTCTGTTACTTTGCCTTTAAGTGCAGGTGAAAAGGAAATAATATCATTGGGCGCTACTTTTTTGGCTGGACGGCACAAAACTTCCCAGGTTTGTTCGTCTTGAGCTTTTAAAAATAGAAACTCTATGTTTTTGCCTTCTTTTTTTCCCCAAACTCTGGCCGGAATAACCCGGGATTCATTAAAAACAAGCACATCCTGTTTTTTAAAGAAGCCGGGGAAATCTCTAAAGCCGGTATGGGTAATTTTTCCGGTTTTGCGCTCTAATATCAGCAGGCGTGACCGGTCTCTATGAGGTAGGGGTTTCTGGGCTATTAATCTTTCTGGAAGATTGTAATCAAAATCTTTTAGCTGCATGACTGAACCTGAAGACTTTGATCTTAATCGTTTTCCTGCTTTTTATCTTCTTTAAAGAGGTTCTTTTGAGGGAAAGAAGGTTTCTGGGGAGTAAATCCCAGATGTTTATAAGCTTTCTGGGTGACTTGCCGCCCCCGTGTAGTACGTTCCAGGAATCCTATACGCATGAGAAAGGGCTCATAAATGGATTCAATTGTATCTTTTTCCTCATCTATAGCTGCGGCAATTGTAGTGATCCCGACAGGTCCTCCTCTGAAATTTTCAATTATCGTTTCAAGCATTTTTCTGTCCACTTCATCCAGGCCGAGAGAGTCTACTTCCATCATATCCAGAGCTTTGGTAGCTTCTTTTGCAGTTATCTTGCCGTCAGCAATAACTTCAACGTAATCTCTTACCCGCCTGAGCAGCCGATTGGCTACCCTGGGAGTTCCCCGGGAGCGCCGGGCGATTTGTTGGGCCCCTGCTTCATCTATACTGATATTTAAGATCGAAGCTGATCTAATGATGATCTTTTTTAGATCATCCTCATTGTAATAATCAAGGCGGCTGATTATTCCGAAACGGCTGCGCAGGGGAGCTGTGATGCGTCCGGCGCGGGTTGTAGCACCGATTAAAGTAAATTTTTTTAAACGCAGTTTGTGACTGCGTGCACTCGGGCCCTGGCCGATCAAGATGTCAAGATTAAAATCTTCCATAGCTGAATAGAGGATCTCTTCAACTGACGGGTGCAATCTGTGGATTTCATCCAGGAAAAGCACTTCTTTTTGCTGCAGGTTTGTCAGAATTGCAGATAGGTCTCCAGTCCTCTCTATAACTGGTCCGGAAGATGGTTTTATGCCAACTCCCATCTCTTTTGCGATAAGGAAAGCAAGGCTGGTCTTACCTAATCCGGGAGGGCCGTATAAGAGCACGTGGTCCAGGTGATCGTTCCGTTTACGGGCGGCCTTGATAAAGATTTTTAGATTGGCTTTTATATTTTCCTGGCCGATAAATTCAGTAAAATTTTTAGGCCGGAGATTGTCCTCAAACTGCAGGTCCTCTGGGGTTCGGACGGGATTCAATAGAGTACTTACATCTTTTTCTTTCATTTATCCTTTTTATTTTATACCTGAAACTTGAAGAAATTGCCAGTTTTACAGTTTTGCCAGGCGTTTTAGGCCTTCCCGCAGCAGTGCTTCGAAGCCGGCCTTAAGAGAAAGATCTTCAATGGCTGCGTTTATTGTTTTTTCTGCCTCTTTACGTTTAAAACCCATATTTGTAAGAGCGGATATCAGGTTTTCATGTTCCTGAGAAATTTTCTGTCCCAGCACTTTTTCTTTTTTGCCTAATTTTTCTTGAAGCTCAAGGGCTATGCGCATGGCGGTTTTTTTGCCTATTCCGGGAATAAGAGAGATACGGGATACATCGCCGTCCCGGATAGCGTTTTTAAGGTCTGATACTTCGATCCCGGAAAGAATATTTAATCCTATTTTAGGTCCGATCCCGGATATACTGATAAGTTTAAGAAATATTTTTTTCTCTTCTTCAGAAGCAAATCCATAAAGTTTAAGAGAACTATCTGTTGAATGAGTATAAATAAACAATTCGGCCTGCTCTCCTTCTTGGCTAAGTTTGAGATAGGTCGAAAGAGGAACACCTATAGAGTATCCTACATCTCTAACATCAAGGATGATTTTATTTGGTTTTTTTTGGATCAGGGTGCCTTTCAAATATGCAATCATTTTTTTCCTCGTTATTCATTAATAGAATCTGAAATGTTTTGTTGAAAGATTCTGCAGTTTAAGTGACAGAAGGCGGTAGCCAGGGCATCTGATGCATCTGTTCTTAGTTTTGCATCCTGAATGTTTAAGAGTGTTTTTATCATCTGCTGTACCTGGTTTTTGTCCGCCTGGCCATATCCTGTAACTGCTTTTTTAATTTCCAGGGGAGAATATTCATAAAG
>CBFDDY010000312.1:0-3342 GCA_965603705.1 uncultured bacterium
GTGTCATTGGAGATAGCAGCAAAATCAGCTCCATTCCATTCAGCTCCAAGCCCGGAAGGTGTATAAATGCCAAATCCGGCTACTAAATTTTCGTTGATGGGATGATAATAAGCGGCCATTCCAGCCATATAGTGTTTGGTTTTTGTTTTTGCATCCACCATATTGACGGGCCCGGTAAGGGTAGGCATGTCAAATTTAAATGTGGCGGAAGGGATCAGATCTGTTCCATAAAAGCCAAAGGTTTTCTGATTGAATTGGGCAATACCGGCTGGGTTCCAGAAGACAGCACTAAAATCATCTGCCAGGCCGACAAAGGCTCCGCCCATTGCTACCGCTCTTGCGCCCAAACCATTTAGGTTAAGGCCGTTTGCCAGGGACAAAGAGGGGATTAATAACAGAAAAGCAAGGATAATAAAAATATTTTTTATTTGCTTCATTCGTTTCTCCATTTTGCTTTGGGTAAATAATTCAGAATATTTAATTAAATTTATATAATTACTTAAATATATATCATGGAATATTATAGATGTCAAAAAAGTTCGAGGCAGGATAAAGCTGAGTTTCAGGGAAAAAAATATTAGACACGGATGGACGCGGATAGACACGGATAAGAATAACTATGTTGTTTTTTTTTGTGTAAGACAAACATGTGGAAAAACTGTTGGTGTAAATAAATCTCTAAATGTAAATAAACCTTACAAGAGAAAAGGTGATTGTTAAGACAAATTGAAAGGAGTGTCAGGCTCAGTAGTCCTGACATCAAATTCGGTAAGGCGGTTTATCATGTCTTTATTGCGAAAATATCTTTTTACATGAGAAACCCTTGATTTGCTGAATACCCCTAATAATTCACGATTACCGGTCTCATCATAGAGATATAAAACTTTTTTTTCTATTGCATTTTTTGAGGCTTCTTCAATTAGTTCCTCGTTTGAAACTCTTTGGGGTGATAACATTATAATTCCTCCAAATTAAATTCGATAATTATAATAGCAAGAAGTATGCCAAGTTTAGTTTATTGCTAAGTGTTATTTTCTATTAACTGAGTTTTAAATATAATTCAATGTTTTTTATTTAAATTCAGGTTTTAAATGCTTGATGAAATATTCAACCCGGGAATCACCATAACGCTTGAAACGTATCCCGTGTCTTTGTTCAGGATAGAACATGAAGTCGAATTTTTTATTATGTTTTAAAAGGGACTGTAACAATTGGATAGAATTTCCGGGGTGTACATTATTATCGACTGCACCGTGATGGATGAATAAATGTCCCTTTAGGTCTTTAGCATAATTCATACAGGAGCCTTTTTCGTATCCATCCGGATTATCCTGAGGCCTACGCATATATCTTTCTGTATAGATTGTGTCATAATTCCGCCAATCTGTAACTGGGGCGCCAGCGACTCCTACCTGAAATACATCAGGTGCCTTAAGCAAAGCGATACAAGTTAGATATCCTCCATAGGAATGACCATATATGCCTATTCTCTGTTCATCTATATAAGGTCTTTTTGAGACAAATTTTACGGCTGCCACATGATCAGCAAGTTCTATTTGTCCAAGATTCATATACATAAGGTTCTGAAAGTCTTTGCCTCGCCCTGAAATACCCCTGTGGTCAACAGATAAAATAATAAAGCCTAACTGAGCCAGCGTTTGGCTCCTGCTGTTAAGATTATAACTGTTGAAAACTCTTTTTGCGCCGGGCCCGCCGTAAACAGATATAATAAGGGGATATTTTTTACTCTTGTCAAAATGAGCTGGTTTATACATAATTCCATCGAGATCAAATTTTCGGTCTGCGGATTTGAATACAAAGTGTTCTGGTTCGATCAATTTTAAGTCCTTAAATTCTTGACTGATAACAGTATTGCCAAGCTCTCTGATTAATTTTCCATTGGCATGATGAAGAGTCGCTTTACGGGGAGAGTTAAAAGAACTGAAAGAATCAGTATAGAAATTAGCTCCTGGCGATAAACTTACAGAATGGGAACCAGTACTGCTTGTTAATTTTTTGAGGCCTGTCCCATCCAGTTTTACTCTGAAAGCAGAGGATTCAAGTCCTCTGTTTTCAGATCCTGAAAAATACACCCAGCCGCTTTCTTCATCCAGGCCGAGTATCCCTCTTACCGGAAGTTTTGTTTTAGTCAGCTGCTTAACCATATTTCCTTTTAAGTCATAGAGATAAATCTCTTTCCAGCCACTTCGTTCTGAAGTCCAGAGAAAGTGTTCATTATCTTTCAGGAAAATCACATCATTTGGTACGATGTAGCATTTATCCTTATCTGTGAGAATGATCCGTACAATTCCTGTTTCCGGATTTGCTGCAAATAGCTCAACTTTGTTCTGCCACCGGTTTAATCTCATGTAAGTGAATTCTTTTCCATTATAAGTCCACTGACCCTTGTACAAGTAGACATTCGTCTCCAAGCCGGTCTCTATGCGAGTGATTTTTTTTGTTTTAATATTTACAACAAAAAAACGGACTATGGGATTATTTGCCCCGGCTTTTGGGTAACTTTGCATTTCATATTCAGGTTTTGGGTCAACATCATGGACAATAGGATATTTAGTGACCGGGCTCTCATCAAACTGCATGAAAGCTATGGTTTTAGAGTCAGGTGACCACCAAAAAGCCTTATACTGGCCAAGTTCTTCTGGATACACCCAGTCTGGAAAACCATTTCGTAAGTCTTTGTGCCCATTTGTTGTAAGAGCGGTTTCTTTTCCTTCCAGGTCCTGAATAAAGATATTATAATCGCGAATAAATGCCCGGTATTTAAAATCCGGGGAAAACACTTCAGAATATGATCTGCCTCTGACTCCGGTAAATTCTTTTTCGGGTACATAAGAGATAATATGGCTGGTTTTAAGATCATATATATATGCAGTATTTTTCACCGTAAACCGGATTTTCTTGCCTTTATCTAGAAACAGAAAACTTTTAAAGGGAAGTTTTTCGATGTTTTTGCTGGTTATGGTGTTATATGCCTTGATAAGGGTAGAGTCATTAAAAAGGCTGCTTTCTTTGCCTGAAACAGCAGCAGTCTTTTTAAATGTTTCGTCCTTGAAAATATAATAATATTTTCCGTCAGGTGTCCAATTCAAGCGTGATAAACCTTCGAATTTTACCAGGTTTTTATCATTCGTTAGTTTTTCGTAAAGTGCTTTGCCTCTGATTTGAGCCTGGGTGTTTGAGCCCAAAGAAAATAGAAAAATGAAGATTATTATAGAGATAGATATGGTTTTTGAATATTTATTCATTTATTCCTCCTAGGATTTTAGCGTATGCTTATATCACAGGCAAATGCTCCGGTCAATGTATTCATAAAAATTGCCG
>CBFDDY010000313.1:0-3299 GCA_965603705.1 uncultured bacterium
ACCTCTTCAGCCTGAGTAATAATATCATCTTCGAAAAGTTTGATCTGGTTTCTGGTTGCGGTGGCATTCATATAAGCTTCTTCGACTTCTAAAGCGATTGTATTTTTAAGATGTTCTGCTTCTCTGTTTATGGCTCCAATATTGGCTTGGGCTTCGGCGATCTCTCCTTTGGCCGGCTGCCAGAAAAAGAGGGGGATGGGGAAGCTCAAAGTGACATCCCACCAGGATCCTTCTCCTGCAACTTTGTGACGGTTAACGCCTAGATCAAAATCAGGGAGATAGTTCATATATGAGCTTTTTTTCTGCAGGTTTTGTTTTTCCAAGGAAAAACCGATCTTTTTCATTTCTGGTCTAAATGCAAAGGCCCTTTTTTTAAGCTCTCCCAGATTAAGATTGGCTGCTGGTTTTTTCAGCTTTCCTGAGACCTCTAGGGGAGCATGCTTTTTTCTTGCCATAAGATAGTTGAGATATGCTTTGGCCAGGCCTACTTCATTTGCGGTCACTCTTACTTCATTGGCTGCTTTGGAGGTTTCAACCCGTGCCCTGAGGGCTTCGACTTTAGCTACATCTCCGGATTCAAATTTAAGGTCGGTTTTTTTTTGAAAGTCTTGGGAAAGTTCCAAGTTTAATTCGGCATATTTAAGCTTTTCCTTAGTTAGGAGAAGATTATAGAATGCCTGCTTGACCTGAAAAACAATGTCCAGCTTTAATAGCTCTACATCCTGGAAGATTTCGTTTGATTCGCTGGAGGCGATTTTTCCACGCAGATATCTTTTTCCAGGAAATTCGAGTGATTGGCTTAAGCCGAAATACCATTCTCCTGGATTTTTAAAATTAAAAACTTTGGACTGCAGATCCGAATCCCAGTTAAGAGAAGGCTGGGAAAAAGCTTTTGCTTGGCTGATCCGGGCCAGAGATGCTTGATACTGCTGAAAGGAAGAAAGAATAAGCGGATTTTCTTTAGTCGCGATAGAAATGCATTGGTCAAGGCTAAGGGTTTCGTTTTTTGGCTTCTGACCCCATAGGCTGAATGTTAAACAGGGAAAAAGACAAAACAGGATTAAATAGGTTCTTTTTATCATCCGACCTCCTCAATAATTTTCGTGAATAAAAAGAGAAAAAAACTTGTTAAGGGATTATTGGAAGAATTAAGCCTGGGGGGGAGAGCGGGAAGATGGGATTATTACATATATATCGTTTAAATAAAAAGTTTCATGTGTTTTAAGAATTTCCAAAAAGGCCAACTGAGGCAAAATAAAACTGTTTATTTGAGCAGTAATAAGGGTTGAGTGCTCGAAGTGACAGGCCGGACATTTGTTGTTGCTGTGAATACTGGTTTCGGTATGGAGGTAATTAAAGAGAAGTGAGACCAAAAGAAATGTGAACAGGAAGATAAGATTTAGGGGCGTTTTGTGTTCTTTTATCATTGTTGGCTTTTAGTTAATAATGATTGAACATCATTTAAGACTAAAAATCAAGCTTAAATCCGCAATATATTGAAAACCCTGGAGCTCCATAGCCTTTGATGACTTCATATCTTTTGTTCAGGATATTGTCAAAACGGATAAATACCCGGGTGTGACGGAAAATATCATAGGCGGTGGTGGCATTGAGCAAAGTATAGCTGTCCATAGTTACCCGGGAAGATGTGAACCCTGAGAAGAAATTATCTTCTCTTTTTCCCACATGAAGCATCGTGATTGTCATATCAGCTTTTTCCAGGAAATTAAAGATGAGCTGGGCGGAAAATTTGTCTTTTGGGCGTCTAAGGAGGTTTTCGTCTGTTTCGTCGTCCCTGGCTTCCATCCGGGTATATGCAGCTGAGAGGAGGAGATTCTTAGCTGGATAGGCTTTGCAAATAAACTCTAAGCCCTGAGTAGAGGCTTTCCCGATGTTTAGATAACCCTGGAGATAATCGAAGTTGATGAGGTTTTTAAACCTGTTGGAGAAAATAGTCAAGCCAAGAGTCAAGTGGTTACTGAATAAGTTCTGTTCAATGCCTGCGTCCCATGCGTATGATTTTTCCGCGTTAAGTTTTTGATTGCCGACCGGTCCCCAGATAGTTCCGGGAGCATGGAGCTGATAAAGAGAAGGGGCTTTAAAACCAGTGCCGAGAGTGGCCTTAAGCTTTGTGCCGGTTTCAGTGAAAAAGAAAGCAGGTGCAATCCGGAATGTAAAAGCTATTCCGGCTTTGCTGTGATTATCGAGGCGAGCGCCAAAAGTTGAAAAAAAACGGTTGCTGATATTAATTCTGTCCTGAATATATGCGCCAAAACGGCGGGCTGTTTGTAACGGGAAGATGTTCTCGTAAGGGCCCCATATTCCCTGGGAATAATATTCTGATTCGCCCTGTTCGTGGGTGAATTCCAATCCAGCGGTGATGGTGTTGGTGTCATGTATAAAGAAATTGTTCTGCCAGTCAAGTTTAACAAGAGAGCTTTTGTAGAGAGAGTCATCCGAGCTGAAAGGATGCAATTCATCAATAGGATTGTCATAAGTGCGGGAATAATCGATATAAGCAAGAGATAATTTTGTTTCCCAATGGTTTTGTAAAAAGAGGGCTCGGAAATTGGAGTTGAGGATCAGGGATCTGTTGTTTTCGGTTTGGTTTGGGTCATCTCCATAAGCTCCGCCAAAACTATCTATGTCCGAATTGGTTTTACAAGTGCGAAAGGAAAAATTCAGGCTTATGTTTTTCTGCAGAGAAAAGCCTGCTTTACCGGAGATGGAAAGATTCTTGTAACCGTCCTTTTCATGATTTCCCTCATACTGGTCGCTGGCTGCAGAAAATCCGTCTGTGCGGTAGTGGGAAATACCCAGCGAGTAAGAGAAACTCTCTATTCTCCCGGATATACCGGCATTTTCTGTAAGAGTATTAAATGAGCCTCCCTGAGTTGATAGGTTGAACCGGGGTTTTCCTTGCCTCTGCCGGGTAATAATGTTTATAACTCCGCCCATAGCATCTGAGCCATAGAGCGTACTCTGCGGTCCCCGGATTATTTCTATACGATCAATATTTTCAATAAGCAGATGTCCCAGATTAAATGAGCGGCTGGGAGAAATCGGATCATTCATCTCTACTCCATCCATCAACACTTTGGTGTGTTCTGAATTGGCTCCCCTGATTGAAGCGGAAGCTGATGAGCCAGTGGGTCCGTTTTGAATCGTATTTAGCCCCACAGCTTCTTTAAGAGCTTCATAGACTGTTCTTTTTTGTAGTTTTTCCAGCTCTTCTCTTGTGATCACTGAAACAGAACTGGCTGTTTCTTTTACTGAAGTTTCAATGCGGTTGGCCGTGA
>CBFDDY010000314.1:0-3285 GCA_965603705.1 uncultured bacterium
CAACTAGCTTTTCTGCTTTTCTTTACTTTAAATCAATAAGCTGATATTATTTTTTAACAGTCTGATGATCGATTATATTCAACTCTATAAAATACGTAAAAAAGTAAAAAAAATCATACAAGAAAAAATCAAGGATGACGAACTTGCTACAACAAAAAACTCATGCATCGGCTGTTTGGCTGATGATATCAGCTGGGAAATATATTATCTACTTAAGGAAAAATGACGTGTTACTCTCTTGATTAAGGCTTTGATTTTAATTTATTCCACCATTCGATTCTTTTTCTAACCTCTTTTTCCATACCTAGATCACCTGGTTTATAATATTGTCTTCCCTTCAATTTCTCTGGTAAAGCCTCCATTGATGTTGTGCTGTTCTTAAAATCATGAGCATATTGATAATCTTCTCCATAGCCTGTCTCCTTCATCAAAGATGTAACCGGATTCCTTAGATGCAGAGGAACAGGCTCAAAAGGATTATTCTCTACATCCTTCATAGCATTTTTAAAGGCAACATAAGCACTATTACTTTTCGGCGCTGAGGCCAAGTAGATAACAGCCTCTGCAAGAGCAAGCTCTCCTTCAGGAGACCCAATAAAGTCATAGGCATTTTTTGCATCCATGGCAATCCTCAGTGCATTTGGGTCGGCAAGGCCTATATCTTCCGAGGCAAACCGCACTAATCTTCGAGCTATATAAAGGCGATCCTCTCCAGCATAAACCATCCTTGCCAGCCAATAAAGCGCTGCATCTACATCACTGTTTCTCAAGCTTTTATGCAGGGCGGATATAAGATTAAAATGTTCTTCACCTTTATTATCATAAAGTAGAATGCGTTTCTGCAGAGCTTCTTTTACTTCAGCAGGTGTAATCCTGCCTTTAATTGCAAGGTTTGCAGAAATTTCCAATGTATTTAAAGCACGTCGGGCGTCACCATTGGCATAATCAATAATGTTTTGTAGAGTTTGATCTTCTATTCTTATCTTAAGCTTTCCCAATCCTTTTTCCCTATCCTTAGAGGCCTCCCTGATAATATTTTTAAGAGTATCATCTGATAATGGCTTTAGGACAAGAACTTTGGTGCGGGAAAGCAAGGGAGCAATAACTTCAAAGGAAGGATTTTCTGTAGTAGATCCAAATAAAATTATATCCCCTCTTTCAACATAGGGCAAAAAAGCAGCCTGCTGGGCTTTATTGAACCGGTGAATCTCATCGATAAAAATTATTGTTGGCTGTTCATACATTTTTTTGTGAACTTCAGCCTTAGACATAACTTTTTTTACTTCCTTAATACTAGAAAGCACCGCGCTAAAAAATAAACATGGAAAATTGAAATAGTTAGCTAATATATAACCTAAAGTTGTCTTTCCTGAACCGGGAGGGCCCCAAAGGATCAGAGAGACCAATTGTTTTGACTTAATTAGACGGGAAAGTATCTTCCCCTCTCCTAGCAGGTGTTCCTGCCCGAAGAACTGTTCGAGTGATTTAGGCCTCATCCTTTCAGCTAAAGGAGTGTGCTTAGTTATTTTATTGCTCATAATTCAGGTGAATTATATCATATATTGACGTAAGTATTTATTCCATGATAAAGTTAATCATTAGACATTTTTTGTGAATAATTCAGGACATGAAAAAAAAGGACAATATTCCGGAAAAACTTGTTTTTACTCTTAAGGAAGTCTCCCGCTTAACAGATATTGACTCAAAAACAATAGAATCCTGGGAAAATGAATTTTATTTCCTCAATGCCGGCCAGACCCGCTCCGGAAATAAGATCTTCAGAAAAAAAGACCTCTCAATAATAATCCGCGTAAAGGAACTATTGGACAGCCAGGGCTTTACTTTAGCCGGAGCAAAAAGAAAGATAGAGCAAGAATTTGGAATCAAAAGTTCTGCTCCCATCCACCCTGAACGTCTAAAGAAAACCCTCTTCCAGATCAAAAATGAGCTCAAAAGCATCATCACAGAGTTGGAAAACTAAAGCAATAAAACTTTTTTCTTTTGTAATATTCAGTTTCTCTGCTATAATGACCATCCTTACACAGTCGGGACGTGGCGCAGCCTGGTAGCGCACACGCTTGGGGTGCGTGGGGTCAGCGGTTCAAATCCGCTCGTCCCGACCAGTTTTCATTCCTCCCTATTAATTATGGTAGCGCCAATTTCTATTCTTCATTTACTTTTTTCCAGAGTCTTTGTTTACCTTTGTATTAATTTATTTTATACTCTCTTATCATGAATTTACCTAAAAAATCGCAAAGCACCAAACCCCTTATCCTGCTCACCAATGATGATGGATTTTATGCAGAAGGCATAAATATTTTATTCAATAAGCTCCAGCCGCTGGGACAGATTTATATTATAGCCCCGGATAGGGAAAGAAGCGCCACCTCTCTGGCCCTTACTCTCCACAACCCCTTACGAGTAAAAACCATCCGGGAAAACATCTTTTCAGTAGACGGAACACCAGCAGACTGCATATACCTGGCCGTACAGCATCTACTTCCCCGTAAGCCTGACATGGTAATATCAGGGATCAATCCCGGTCCCAACCTGGGCCAGCAGGACATTTCCTATTCCGGAACTGTAGCAGGAGCTGTGCAGGGAACTTTCCTGCAAATCCCCTCATTTGCCGTTTCCGCCCTTCCGGACGAACAAGGCAAATATCCATTTAGCTTCTCTGCCTCAATTATATATTCTATAGCAAAACAGTTGTTAAGAAACCCTATTCCTCCGGGAATCACCCTGAATATTAATATACCATCACCCCCAGTTAAAGGCTTAAAAATTGTAAAATTAGGACAAAAAAGATACAACCCTGAAATAGAAGTAAAAAAGGATCCAAGACACAGAGACTATTATTGGATCGGAACCGGGACACCAAAAGCAATCGGTGACAAAGAAAGTGATGTTATGATTATAAAAGAAGGATATATTCCCGTAACACCCCTTCACCGCGATCTGACTGATTACCACGCGCTCTCTCTTGTTGAGTTAAAAAATATATTTTTGAATTTAAACAATGAAATATCTAAGAAAACTGTATGATTGGGTACTCCACTGGGCCGAAACTCCCTATGGCCCGCTTGCTCTTTTTATCCTTGCTTTTATAGAAAGCTCTTTTTTCCCGATCCCCCCTGACGCCTTATTAATAGCATTATGCCTGGGGGCTGTAAAAAAATCATGGCGGTTTGCTTTATATACCTCGATTGCATCTATTATCGGCGGAAGTTTCGGCTATCTGATCGGATTTGGCCTGTGGGACAGTGTCAGCCCATTTTTCTTTAA
>CBFDDY010000315.1:0-3248 GCA_965603705.1 uncultured bacterium
CAAGTTCCGGAAAATAGGATCTTAAAAGTCTGTATGATTGGGAAATTGAAGTAATGTTTGACTGATACCCAGGAGAGAGAATATCCCACGATGTTTGAGGACCAGGATGAAAGAGCTTATAAGTGCCGATGTTTCTAATTTTAAAAAATATTATGTACATATGGTGAGGAAGCCCTGGTCTTCCTCCACCTTTATAAGACCATAGTTCGCAATCTACAATTTGTTCATTTCCCACATATTTTTTTTCTTCAAAAGGTTCGCCGAGAAGAATGTAAATACGTGCTCTGTCTGAATTAGTTCCTCCCAAATTGAGATCTGCATGCTTCAGACGTTTGTAGAATTCAATTTTATAATCATTTTCAGGGGAATTAGGATTGTTATCTCTAATTTCCCAAAATGATGCTTGGAATCTCGTTCTGTCTTCCTCTGTTTTCAAAGTTTTAAAAACAGCTCTTTCAGCTTTTGTAATAATGAGATCAACTTCATCCAACCATTTCTGCCAGTTATTTGATTTTTCGTCTGTAGGACTCACAAAAAACAGAAATAATACTAAATAACTCGATAAAAATACGATGCGTTCTTTTTTTCTCACTTTAAGATGATATCACGAACAAATCAGAAACAATACTAGCACGCTTCCCCAGTGAGAGTCAATTTCCTGCATTGGATCACGTAAAATGTAACCGAGAGGAGGTTGGTTAAATCATATAAAATGTAACCGAACTTCAAGATGAAGGGAGGTTACAAGGAGAAGATGGAATCAGAAAATGGCCTTGATTGAAGGGATAAATTAAGGTTAAGATTAAATGCGAAACTGTAGCTTAGGGAAGCAGCAGGTTTGTCCAAATCCATTAGACGACACACACTTAGCCAGTTTGTCTTATTGCTATGGTTTTCCCGGTTATGGCATTGGCTAGTTATTCTTAAAGGATAATGAACTTATGATTAACAGTAATATGGGAAAAAATGAGCATATCGGTCTGGTGAGGCAACTTGGATTATTCGACTCTATTATGTTGATTGTCGGAATGGTTATCGGCTCCGGTATCTTTCTTACAACAGGAATTATTGCTCAATATATTCCTTCTGCCGGTTTAATACTGATTGTATGGTTAGGAGGCGGACTGCTTGCTCTTGCCGGAGCACTTACCCTTGCAGAACTTGGTGTGAGTATGCCAAAAGCAGGAGGCCTTTATGTATACATACGGGAAGCTTATGGTCCTCTTGCCGGATTTCTTTTTGGCTGGGTTCTGTTTATAGCTTATCAAACTGCAGCAATCGCAGCGTTAGGAGTTGCTTTTGCAGAATATTTTGGCCACTTTTTTCCATCACTATCGACAAAATCAATGCTATTTTCCACTAGTATTACTGTATTAAATATTGATATTCCATTATTTGTATCAATGGGCCAATTAATAGGGGTAATTCTTATTATTTCACTATCAGCAGTCAATTACTGTGGTGTAGTATATGGCAAACTTATTCAGAATATTTTTACGGTAATAAAGATCGGCGCCTTAGTGTCAATTATTTTCTTTGGCCTTACAATAGGAAATAAAATTTCAATCGACTTTACTTTGAATCCGACGGGACTTGGTTTCGGACAATTGCTGACCGGAATTGGCCTGGCTCTTATGGCGGCATCATGGGCCTACAATGGATGGAACTATTTTACCTTTGTGGCCGAAGAAGTAAAAAATCCCAATCGTAATATACCGCGGTCTCTACTTTTTGCGATAGCGAGCATAATAATTCTCTATCTTTTTGCCAATTATATTTATCTGCTCGCCCTTCCTATCCCTGAAATGTCCGGAGTGGTTGCCATCGCCAAAGTAGCTACTGTTTCTCTCTTTGGAGCAACAGCAGCGAGTCTACTATCAGTTGCTGTTATTATTTCTACTTTTGGAGCTATGAATGGGACCATATTATCCGGCGCCCGGGTGTTTTTTGCTATGGCTTAGGATAAGCTTTTTTTTAAAAAAGCAGGTGAAGTTCACCCCCGTTTCCTAACACCTGGGTTTGCTATTGTAATTCAAGGCATTTGGGCTTGCATTTATACTTTAATAGGCTCATTTGAGCAGTTATTTACATTTGCTATGTTTGTCACCATTATTTTCTGGATTGTTGCTACGGCTTCAGTCTTTACATTAAGGAAAAAATTCCCTGAACTTCCCAGGCCCTATAAGACCTGGGGATATCCTGTCGTTCCGATTGTCTTCATCCTGGCATCTTCAGGGATTCTTCTCAATACGCTATTTGAAAAACCTGTGGAATCTTTAGCAGGAGTGGGACTAACGATTCTCGGAATTCCGGTTTATTATTTTTGGAAGAGGAAAAAATGAATATCAAAAAAGAAATATTAGATGCAGAAAAAAGAATTAGAAAGTATATTAGAGAAACCCCGTCTGATTTTTCCCCCTATCTTAGTCAATTAGGGGGATGTGTGGTTTATCTCAAGCTGGAAAATTTCCAGGCAACCGGGTCGTTTAAATTGAGAGGAGCCACAAATAAACTTCTTTCGCTGAGTAGAGAGGATTTATTAAGAGGCATAGTGACCCGGTCAACCGGAAATCATGGTGCAGCGGTTGCTTATTTATGTAAAAAATTCCGGTGTAAAGGAATAATTTACATGGCAGAAAATGCATCACAATCTAAAATTGATGCTCTGAGATTGTATGGGGTAGATATAAAAATTCAAGGAACAGATTGTAATGAAAGTCATGATTTTGCCTTGAAAAGTGCTGAAAAAAATAGTCAGGTTTTTATTCATCCTTATGATGACGTGAAAATCATTGGCGGCCAGGGAACCATTGGGATTGAATTAACCAGGCAGATTGATAGGATAGATACCGTTCTTGCACCCGTAGGCGGCGGTGGATTAATCTCTGGAATTGCAGCCTATTTAAAATCTATCAATAAAAACATCGAAATAATTGGGTGCCAGCCTAAAAATGCCCCTGCCATGTATGAAGCTATTAAAGCCGGAAGAGTTATAATGATAAAAACCAAACCATCAATTTCTGATGCAACAGGCGATAATATCATACAAGGTAGCACATTTGATATTTGTAAGAGATACGTTGATGATTTTATCCTTGTCACTGAAGAAGAAATAAAAGAGGCAATTAAACTGGTTTTAGAAAAACATTACATGTTAATCGAAGGAGCTGCAGCTCTTTCTGTTGCTTCATTTATCAAAGAAAAAGAGAGATTCAAAAATAAAACCGTTGTTTTGGTTCTTAGCGGAT
>CBFDDY010000316.1:0-3246 GCA_965603705.1 uncultured bacterium
CGTCCCATAATCGCTGTTAAGGTGCTTTCTGCGACTTGTTTCCCTTCGTTAAGCGGTTTGCCTGAGCGGATGCTTGCTATTAAGTCGGTGTGTTCCTGAACATAGGGATTAGGGGATTCTTTTTCGTATTCAAAGGCTTTGGTTCCCTTGATATAGCCGTTTGCCCCGTCAGTATAGGAGAAACCCTGAGTGCCTATCACCCGTTCTGAGACATTGCTGTGGCATCCGTCGGTCTGGCGGCACATGCTCATTACCTTGGCTCCATTGGCATATTCGTATTCGATGGCGAAATGGTCGAATATATTGCCGTATTGAGGGGCGGTGCGTACCTGGCGGCCGCCCATGCCGGAGCATTTGACCGGGTGGGAGCCTATGGCCCAGTTTATCACATCCAGGTTGTGGACGTGCTGTTCGACGATATGGTCACCTGAAAGCCAGGTGAGAAAGAGCCAGTTGCGGCAATGCCATTCCATATCAGACCAGGCTTTAGCTGTGCGGTTTTCCCAGTTTTGCTGGGCCCGCTCTACCCAGAGGGCGCCCATATTCCAGTAGCACTGTCCGGATACGATCTCGCCTATATCTCCATTGTTGACTCTTTTTAAGATCTCGAGATAGTGGGCTTGATGGCGGCGCTGAGTGCCGGCTACAATTGCCAGGCCTTTTTGGGCGGCAAGTTCAGAGCTGGTTATTACCGAGCGTATACCGGGAGGATCGACTGCTACCGGTTTTTCCATGAAAATGTGTTTACCGGCTTTTACGGCTGCTTCTAAGTGTTCCGGCCGGAAATGAGGGGGAGTGGCCAGGATCACAAGATCAATATCACAGGCAAGGACTTTTTTAAAAGCATCAAATCCGGAATAACATCTCTCCGGAGTGACACCCAGATTTTCCTTGTTTAATTCTTCTGTAAGACGTTTAAGGGAACTTTTCAGGCGGCCCTGGAATAGGTCGCCCATGGCTGTTATTACAATATTGGCGGAAGAGTTGACACAGTCTATGGCTGCGCCTGTTCCCCGGCCTCCGCATCCTATTAGGCCGACTCTGAGCTTATCTGAACCAGAGGCGAACATTACGCCGGTTGTAGGTATCATCGCGGCCAGGGTGGCTGCTGAGGTGGTTTTAATAAAATCCCGTCTTGAAAGGCTGAAATGTGTTTTTTTTGTCATATTAGCTCCTTAAAAATCATCGCATATTTTGTAGGCATCGATTATCGTTTTTTCCCCTGTTTTTCCGGGCTTGCTCTGGCCGTGTTCCATGCATAACACTCCTTTGTAGCCTTTGTTATAGAGGTGCTTGAATATGTTTTTGAAATTTATCTCCCCTGTGAGGGGTTCTTTGCGTCCGGGGTTGTCCCCCAGATGAAAACTGGCGATCTCTTCCCAGGCATAGTCTATATTGGGGATGAGGTTGCCTTCCTGGATCTGCTGGTGATAGATGTCATCAACGATCTTACAGCTTGGACTGTTGACAGCTTGGCATATTTGAAAGGCTTGGGGGATTTTTGTCAGGAAAAGACCCGGATGGTCTGTCCAGGCATTAAGCGGCTCGATCACTATGACCAGGCCGGCGGGCTCGCATATTTCGGCACATAATTTTAGATTGTCGATCACATTGGCGGTCTGATAATCCCATTCCAGGCGCTCGTCAAAGCGGCCCGGCACCATAAGCGTCCACTTGGCGTTGACCCGCTTGGCAGTTTCTACGGCGTCTTTGGCCTTTGCTTTAAGCATGTGGCGGATATCTTTGTCCCGGGTGACAAAAGATTTAATAGAAAAATCAGCATAAGCTACAAAGGGGCCAAGGGTCATATTGAGGCGCTCCATCTCCCGGGCTATTGCTTTCTGCTGTGCTTTGGGGCGGTTCATCAAGCCGTTATCAAACATGGCGCTGAAACCCTGGTCTGACATAAATTTTAGCTGGTCTAGAGGGTCTTTGCCGGCATGATTTTTAAACATGCCTAAAGAAGGGGCGTATTTTAATTTAAAGCCGGCGGGATTTTTATCTTTATATGACTTCCTTGCCCGGGCTGTGCCCGGGGAAACAGCCATAGCTGCGGCAACAGCAGCTGAGCCAGTGATAAATCGGCGTCGGGATAATTTTCCGGGGGGTTGTGGTGATTTAATTTTATTATTTTGCATAGGTTTCTCCTTTGGAGTTCGGGGGACACGATCCTTAATTCCAGAAAACAGAATTAAGTATCATGTCCCCAGAACTGCTCTTGCTTTTTTCTGCTGACATTGTATCATCTGAGAAGAAAGGAGCAATCGTGTATATCAAAAGCAAAGGAAAATTGATTGTCCTTATCTTTGTTTTTTTTAGTTTTTTCTTGTCGGCTTGCGCTCAAGCATACAGAGAGGCAGATAGTCTGGTGCAGTTTCTTCCGGGGAAAGAGCTAAAAAACTGGCAGGCTGAAGATTCTCCCCTGCAATATAGAGGGGATGACCTTTATCTTTATATAAACGGCGGCGCTGAAATCTACCATGAATATGGATTTAAGCAGGTTATCGTGCAGGACTACGCCAATAAGCAGGGAAAGTCGATATCGGTTGAGCTTTTTGAAATGTCTGGGCCTGAAAGTGCTTTTGGCATGTATGCGTTTAAATCTTCGGCTCTGGGCAAGCAGTTAAGCATCGGCGATGGGGCCGGACTTGAGGATTATTATTTAAATTTTTGGAAAGGGAAATATCTGATAACCCTGACCGGATTTGATGCGGATAAAGAGACTGTCCTGGGATTAAAGCAGATAGCCGAAGCGATCGACGCAAAGATTAAATCTTCCGCATCTGTGCCTAAGCTAGTAAAAATGCTGCCTGCAGAGGGGCTTATCACCCCTGGGATTAAATATTTTAAGGGCCCCCTGGCCTTGATGAATAGTAAGAAGTTTTTTTTAGAGGATAACTTTCCCTTGCAAGAAGGAGTCAGGGGGGATTATGCGGCCGGGCACAGGGTGTTTATCTTTAAATATGAGAGCATAGATGAGGGGTTAAAGGCATTCGGGGAAGTTAAAGAAAAATTTATTAATGATTCGGCTTACGGGGGGTTTAAGGAGAGAAAGGACCGCAGTTTTTCTCTAATGGGTGAAGCAGGAGGATTGCTTTTTAGCCGATCTTTTGACCGGTATATCTTTATTGTCTTGGGAATGGATTCGTTCTCTAAAGCAGAAGAGATAATAGGAGCCATAAGCAGGTAGCTAGGTTATCTTTGAGATCATGAAATTATCGATAATTATTGTTAATTACAATACAA
>CBFDDY010000317.1:0-3241 GCA_965603705.1 uncultured bacterium
ATGCTTTTTTCGATCTTTCGAAAACCAGCTTCACTTTTTTGTTTGAATATCTCGGGAATTGTTTTTCCGTATGATTTTATTATTTCAGCATCTAGGTCAATAAACTTGCGGTCGGTCTTTTCCGCCAGCAGTTTTCCAATAGTAGATTTTCCGCTGCCTATAAAGCCGATAAAGGCGATATTAGTTTTATCCTGATTCTCTTCAATAAAAGTGCAGTTCTTTACTTTATCGTAGAGTTTATTTGAGACAACCTGCCCGGTTAATCGGAAAAATGCGGGAAAGGCCTGATAGATGAGCCATTCCCGGCCGTCAATGATATGGCACCCTTTTGCCTGGGCTGCTTGGAGCAGATCAGGGGTGCGGTAATTAGCATCCATGACAGTAAGTCTTTCTTTGAGATAATCCGGTTTGATCATATTCTGATGGGAGGGAATGCAGGAGATGAGAAGATCGCTGTTTCTAATCACCTCTTTGGATTTAGCAATAGGAGCGTGTTGACATCCCAATTTCCGGGCGGCATTTATTGCTTTTTCATCTGTCCGGTTCATCAGAACTACTCTTTTGGCGCCTGCCTTAAGCAGACCGTAGGCGGCAGCCCGGGCTGCACCTCCGGCGCCTAGAACCGCAGCTCTGGTATTCCTGAACCTTGTGCCATGTTTTTTCAAAGAATCGATAACACCGATATAATCAGTATTATATCCCAGGAATCTTCCGTTTTTAACTGTTACTGTGTTAACGGCTTCAATTGTGAGGCTGTGTTC
Source organism: uncultured bacterium (assembly GCA_965603705.1). GTDB lineage: Bacteria > Acidobacteriota > Aminicenantia > Aminicenantales > Aminicenantaceae > JAUVXM01. The sequence goes on from CBFDDY010000317.1 coordinate 762, forward strand.
ATCGATATCATCTAAGTGTTTCATAATACTCTGTTTAAAGGGCGAGGTTATATTAAAGCCGTTTAAATTGAGGGAGCGTGCAGTTCTGAAAATTTCCTCTTCTCCATCCGCAGATATACAGATGTAGTCTGCGTTCAGGGCGAAGTTATTAAACAGGGAGTAAAATATCTGGGGACTCCGGCTGTGCATAACAGGTTTTCCGAAAATAGCGAAAAGGTTTTTAGCTGACATTTTTTTAGTATTGTAAATATTCTACGTTAAGAATTCGAAAAATTTTTTCAAGATTTGTTTTATCAAGTTGGCCCGCTGCTGTTTCTTTGCCACTTGAAAGGGAAGCGTAAGTAAAAAGGCTTCCCAGAATAGGCGCTGCGATGCGGGTGACTTTTCCCTTTTCCCCCATTCCGATAACTACTAGGGGGCGGCTGTCTAATAAAAGTCCCAAAAGGATAATGTTTTCATGGTCAGAATGGATCATGCAGGCTATTTTGGCGATATCGGCGCCGGAAACAAAGCATTCCTCAATAATATCGCGTAGTTTTGTTTCAGCAGGTGTTGTTATAAAATTATGGTAAGAGACAATAACCTTACAGCCGGCTAATCTGGCTTTTTCCAGAATCGTTTTTTTTATCCCTTTGTCCGACTCTAATCCTATATCTACATATGCGGCCCCGGCAGATATGGCAGTGGTTAGAAGAGTTTGTCTTTTTTTGTCAGGTATTTTACCGGGTCGGCAGGTTGCTATCAGCCGGGTGGGATGAGAGAATATTTTTTTTATTCCCGGGACTTGAGGTCTTTCCATCCTGTCGATTCGAATTTCGGCAAAATCAACATCTTTTAAAGCCTTTAGATTTTTTTCCGGAGTTTTTTCAGCAATGCTTATACAGATCATGAGTATATTCTCCCAGCTCCTTATAGGACATTTTTTTTACTTCTGCTTTGCCGATTCCTGCTAATAAGACAAAATAAATCTCTTCTCCTGTGCGTTTTTTGTCTTTTTTTATGGCCTCGAGCAGGGGCTTGCTGTCAGCCGGAAGTTTTAATGGAAGCTTGAAATTTTGTAGCAGCGATTCAATGCGCCGGGTATCATAAAAGGAAAGAGTTCCTCTGGCTTCGGATATTCTGGCGGCAGCTGCCATTCCTATACTAACAGCTTCACCGTGGGGCAGATGGCGTGCTTTTTCGATTGCATGTCCCAGAGTATGGCCGAAATTCAGTTTTCTTCTTTCACCTGCTTCCAGAGTGTCGGCTGAGACGATAGCAGCTTTTATTTTGACGGACTCTTCTATTATCTTTCCGGTAATGTTGGGTTTTAGTGAAAGTAGAGAATTCCAGTTTTTTTCCAGAAGGTCAAAAAGGGAGGGGCTATTGATCAGGGCGTGTTTAACTACTTCGGCGATCCCACAGAGCAGTTCTTTTTCCGGCAGAGTGTTAAGAAGGCTGAAGTCGGAGAGAATGAACTGTGGCTGGCTGAAAACACCGACTATGTTTTTAAAACCTAATAAGTTGACGCCGTTTTTCCCCCCGATGGCGGCATCGACCTGGGCCAGCAGAGTTGACGGGACAAAGCCGAATTGAAGGCCGCGCATATAGGTGGAAGCGGCAAAACCTGTAATGTCGCAGATAATTCCTCCCCCTATGCCGATGACAAGTGAGGAGCGGTCGAGCTCAAGCTCAAGAAACCTCTGCAGGATTTTATTTATTGTGCTTAAATTTTTTATTTGCTCCCCGGTCCCGATCTCAATTATTTCTGACTCAGGAAAGAGGTGGCCGTGGAACTGACGCACATTATTATCTGTGATTATCACACTTTTTTTTGCTTTAATATAATTTGATAAGTTTTTAACAGATTCTCCCAGAAGAATCCGGCTGCTTCCATTGGATGCCTTAATTTTTATCTCTTTCAATAATGAATCTCCATGAAGCCTGATTTGCCGAGCTGATTTTCTCCTTAGTTTTTACCATAATATTTCACGTTTTACAATTTACATTACACAGTTTTTAGCCATTTTCCATTCACTATTTTCTTTTCTCTGCTTATTTATTTTGACTTTAGTGATGGATATTACGTATAATTGATACAAGGAAAATGAGGGAAATATTATTTCTTCCGGTGTTTATTGTGCTTTGCCTCTCTGTTTTTGCTCAGCAGATCTCTGAAGAGGCGGTAGTCCTTAATGTGGAAGTTCCGGTACGGGTATTTCAAGGGAATACTTTTATTGATGATCTGACAATTAATGATTTTGAAGTGTTTGAAGACGGCAAAAAACAAAGGATCGAAGCTGTTTACCTGGTAAAAAAAAGAAGTATAGAAAGGAGTGAGGAAAAAAAGAGGTTTACACCGGATACTGCCCGCAACTTTTATCTTTTTTTTGAATTAAGTGAATATTCGGCTAAATTTGGGGAAGCTGTATATAATTTTATGCAAAATGTCATTGACCCCGGGGATTTGTTGACAATAGTAACTCCTATGAAGACATATA
>CBFDDY010000318.1:0-3231 GCA_965603705.1 uncultured bacterium
GCCGGGGCTTCTTTCTTTGTCCTGCGGTAGAGAATGTAGACTTTCTCAACCCCAAGCCGGAGCGCGCAGCGGGCTGCATCCATGGCGACATTACCCGCTCCAATAACCCCTATTGTCTCCCCGCATACGATAGGGGTATCGAATTCCAGGAACTTATAAGCTTTCATCAGGTTTACGCGGATTAAAAATTCATTTGCAGAATAGACTCCCTTGAGGTTTTCCCCGGGAATCTTCATAAAAAGAGGGGCGCCTGCTCCTGTGCCGATAAAAATAGCATCATATTCGTTTCTTAGTTCGCTGAATTTAATATTTTGACCGACAAAAAAATCAAGCCTGATATCCACCCCGATCTCGTCCAAATAGGATATTTCATAATCGACTATTTCGGTTGGAAGGCGAAACGCGGGGATGCCGTATTGTAAAACACCGCCCGCTTTGTGCAGGGCTTCGAACATGGTGACCTGGTATCCGAATTTACGCAGATCAACCGCACAGCTTATACCGGCCGGCCCGGAGCCTATTACAGCCACTTTCTGCTGTTTTTTCTTTATTTGGAACTTTTCTTTTATCCCCTTTATCCGGGCCCAATCAGCGATAAAAGCTTCCAGTTTTCCGATATTAATACCATGCCCCCTCTGATACAGGGGGCATACGCCTTCACACTGGGCCTCCTGAGGGCAAACTCTGCCGGTGATCGCTGGAATAGGATTGTCTTCTTTTATGATGAAAAATGCCTTTTCAAAATTTTCTCTGGCGATCTCCCGGATCATTTCCAGGATCTTCATATTGATGGGGCAGTCGAGCTCACAGGGAATACCCTTGCACTGCATGCAGCGTTTGGCTTCCTTGACTACTTCCTCTTTACTGTATCCAAGGGGAACGGATTGGAAATTTTTAATCCGTTCTGCCGGACTCTGCTCCTGCATTTGAACCCTGTAACCTCCGAGAGCAATTCTTTTCTTCTTCACTCTTTCTCCCAGGAAATTTTCTGGTAATGCTCCACTGCTTGTTTTTCTTTTGCTTTAAACATTTCCATCCGGCTCAGGACATCAGCAAAATCCACTTTATGGGCATCAAATTCAGGCCCGTCAATGCAGGCTAGTTTCATTACTCCATCTATATACGCCCTGCAGGAGCCGCACATGCCCGTGCCATCCACCATTATTGTATTCAAACTGGCAATAGTTGGGATTTTATAAGGCCGGGTAACTTCAGCTGTAGCTTTCATCATCGGAATAGGACCGATTGTGATCACTCTGCTGATACCGCCGGAATTCTTGTGTGATTCAATCGTCTTCTGCAAGACTTCGGTTACAAAACCATGATGTCCTTGAGAACCGTCATCTGTTGCTATCAAAGTTTTTTCAGCAGCAGCTTTTGTCTCCTTTTCCAGGATTAGCATCGACTTATTTCGGGCCCCGATAATAGCGGTTACTTCGTTTCCTGCTTTAGTTAGAGCCCGGACTAGAGGATAGATACAGGCTATCCCGGTTCCGCCTCCAACACAGGCTACCTGTCCGAACTTTTTTATCTCGGATGGGTTTCCCAGGGGCCCTACACAGTTTAAGACAGGATCTCCCTCGTTTAGCGTGCTCAGTTCCATAGTGGTCCTGCCTACAGCCTGGAAGATCAGGGTGATCGTTTTTGCCGCTCTGTTTACGTCAGCTACGGTTAAGGGGATCCTCTCTCCGGTTTCATTTATCCGGATTATCACAAATTGCCCCGGTTGGAACCTTTCGGCCACATGGGGAGCTTTTATTTCTATAAGAAAATTTTCTTTGCTGAGGTTTTTTTTCCGGACAATGATGTGGTTCACAGCACCACCTCGTCGGTTTCTATTGTTGCCCAGATAGCAAAATCAGGACAGAACATCTCACAAAGACCGCAGTTTAGGCAAGCTTCAGGGTGGATTACTCGGGGGATAAGGTAACCGCGAATATTCTTTTCCTCCGACAGTTCGAGCACATCTGCCTGGCAGACTTCTACACAAATTGCACAGCCCTTGCAGCGTTCTTTAAGAATAAAGACCTGGGCTTTTTTGTTTTGTGCTTTAATCGAGGTCCTCCGGTATTTTGAATTTTCCTGTAATGATTTTTTTTTGGAGCCTGATGTCAAGGCTTTCCCCCTTTGCCCAGAAGTTTATCTCTGAATTGTCATTATAAAATTTTAACCGGTCGACTGCGTCAAGGATCCTGCCGGAATTTGCCTCATATATAAGGCAAGGGGAGATCACCTCAATAACGGCCAGTCCGGTCAGAGAGAATGCTTCTCTAAAAGAATCCTTTATCCAGCCAGCCTGTATAGGTGTCCACCGGGCCACATAATCAGCCCCACTGGATATTGCCATACCCGGGATGTTAAAGGGCAGTTCAAACTCGCTGCCGACCGAATTGCGCATAAATGGGGTCAAGGGAAAAGCCCTGTCTTGACTTACAGCATAAATGAAATTATTTATGAAGATTACGATCAGATTTTTTTTCTTTTTCCCGGCTTCTATGAGTTGTTCTGCTCCGGATAAAAGAATGTCAGCATTATTTAAAAAAACACAGACTTTAAGCCCCGGATTTTTGTGTTTCAGCTGGATTGCAAAATCAACCACTTTACCATTGGTTATAGAATAGGATTTAAAGCGCACGCTCTCAGCAATCTTTCCAGTGCAGCCGATTCCAGAGACAATCTGCATGTCTTTTTTTAAGATGGCTGCTTCTTTTATGGCCTCAAACAGAGTATAGGCAGCCGTGCCTATGCCGCAGCCGGGACACCAGACAGTAGGAAATATTTCAGGGTGCAGAAAGGAATCAGAGGGATGGAGGGTTCCCCCCTTTTCTTTTTTGTATAGTTCTGCCATTATTATTTGTTTAAAAACCTGCCTACTATTATCTCTTTTTTATTCCTGGTATCAAGGTTTTCAAAAGGCTCATTCTCCTTGATCACGGCCTGGTTCAGATACAATCCCATCCTATCCAGAGTAATACCCGGCCCTTGTTCGGAGGAAAAATACATAAGACACGGGGAAATGACTTCTATAAAAGCGACTCCTTTATGGGAGAACGCTTCTTTTATGGAAAACGAGAGCCGGCGGCAGTGAAGAGGGGTCCATCTGGCCACATAGGAAGCTCCGTGTTCTGCTGCCAGGCGAGGGAGATTAAAGGGAGACTCTGACTCGGGAACTTTAGTGTTTCTGATAAAAGGGGCTGTGTCAAATTTCCGGTGTTCTGTGAAAAGCTGATA
>CBFDDY010000319.1:0-3222 GCA_965603705.1 uncultured bacterium
CGTCTATTACCCAGAAAATGAAATCCCTACCACGTTCCTTCAAGAAACAGAGTCAGCACCTTTATCCTCAACTCTTTTTGCCTCCGCTCCTCAGCAGCCAACTGCAAAACTTGACTTTGCCGCTGTAGCTGAAAAGATCAGCCCTGCCGTAGTCAGTATAACTTCTATCAAGGTTGAAAAACGAAGATCCTCCAACATGTTCGACGATTCTCCTTTTGACGATTTCTGGGACAAATTTTTTGGAACTCCCAGAGGACAAGAACAGGAATACAGACAAGAAGTACGCGGAACCGGTTTTTTTATCAGTTCTGATGGATATATCCTCACAAACAACCATCTAGTCGAAAAAGCTGTCGAAGTAAAAATAAAATCCCTTCAGGGAGAAGAATATGAAGCAGAGGTAATAGGAGCTGATCCCCAGACTGACTTAGCCTTAATTAAAGTTGAAGGAAAAAACCTCCCTTATACTGAACTGGGAAAATCCGAGGAATTAAAAGTGGGAGAATGGGTCCTCGCCATTGGAAATCCTCTGGGTTTCTCAAATACAGTTACAGCAGGCATTGTAAGTGCTAAAGGACGGCTTATCCGGGGGATTATTAACGAACTCCCCTATCAAGATTTTATCCAGACGGACGCTGCTATCAACCGTGGAAACAGCGGCGGGCCGCTGGTTAACATGAGAGGTAAGGTTATTGGAATAAACAGTATGATATTTTCTCCATCAGGAGGAAGTATCGGCATCGGCTTTGCAATATCTTCAAAACTGGCTAAAAATATCATCAATCAGCTTAAAGAAAGCGGCCGGGTAATAAGGGGATATATCGGAGTGACCGTATTAGCGGTCGACAAAGACCTTAAAAACACTCTCAACCTGAAGTCAAGAAAAGGAGCAGTATTAAACGAAGTAGTAGAAGGCCTTCCTGCAGATAAGGCCGGATTAAAACGATATGACGCAATTATTGCTATAAACGGCGAACCGGTTGAAAGTGATAGCGACCTTTCCTTTAAAATCTCTAATTCACCACCAGGCAAAAAAATCACCCTTACAATTATAAGAGATGGCGAAGAAAAAAATATAGAAGTCAAAGTAGCAGAAAAGGATGCAGAGGAAAAACCTGAGGATGTAGCTACTTCAGGAGGAGAAATCGGGATTAGTGTCAAAGAGATGACACCCAGCCTTGCCAAATATTACAATTACAAAACAGATACCGGCCTTATTATCAGTGAAGTCAAGCGTTACAGTGAAGCTCATAAAAAAGGCCTTGAAGTAGGTGATATTATTCTGGAAGCAAACCGGAAAAAAATGAATAAAATTGGCGAGCTTGAAAAAATAGTAAAAAGAACAAAACCAGGCGAGGCCATTCTCCTGCTTATCCGGAGGGAAAGCCGGGACAGGCGTGGCAGCACTCAAGATTTTATTGTAACGCTAAGGACACCTGAATGAAATTTACAAAAATCCATTCATTAGGGAACGATTTTTTAATTATCGATGAGAGCGAGAACCCCGTAACTAAGGAAAAAGAACCCCTTGCCAGGCTTATGTGCAAACGGCATACCGGCATCGGGGCCGATGGGCTTCTGGTTATCTCAATCAAAGATAAATCCAAAGGACTTGTTGATTTCCGCATATTCAATGCAGACGGGACTGAACCTGAAATATCAGGAAATGGGCTGAGATGCGCGGCCTCATATCTGTATTATCAGAAAAAGATCGAATCAGACCATATCCTTTTCTCTACAACAGCCGGCCAAAGAAAATGTAAGCTTATCGAACAGAATAATCAATCATTTAAACTTAAAATCGAAATGGGAGTCCCCCGTTTCAGTTCCAATGAAATCCCTTTTGATGACGGAAGCGTTCATGACCGGATAATTGATTATCCGCTTTCCATAAATAAAAAGATCTTTCCCAGCACCCTTGTCTCAATTGGCAATCCTCACTGCGGGATTTTCTTTGACCGTTTTCCCGCTCGGATCGAGTGGCAGCAGCTTGGGTATGAGATAGAATTCCACCCATTCTTCCCAAATAGGATAAACATAGAGTTTATCCGGGTTCTAAATAGAAAAGAGATCGAAGTGCTTTTCTGGGAACGCGGGGTAGGTGAAACCCTTTCTTCCGGAAGCGGCGCCTGTGCGGCTGCCGTAGCTTCAATCCTAAAGGATCTTACCGAACGAAAAGTCGACGTTAAGACAACAATGGGAGTTTTAGTAGTTGAGTGGGAAAAAGAGAAAATCTACCAGACCGGCCCTTCCCAGATAGTGTTTGACGGCAACTATATGCCGCTTTAAGCCTTAAGTGAAGTGCTGATATCCTTTAATCTCCAGCAGCTTGCGAGTACCTTTTTTACCCTTTATGAAAATATCTTTACCTAAAATAATACGGCCTATTTTTGTGATTTTAAATTTATTATACAAATTAGAGACCTGTTTTTCCTTTTCAGGAGGCACTGCAAACAACAGTTGGTAGTCTTCCCCCCCATGTAAAGCCAAGTCAAGAGGATTCTCCCTAACAGAGCTAAGTTCAGGGGAGATAGGGATCCTATGCAGCTCGACCTCAGCACCTGCGTTGCTTTCCTCACAAATGTGTTTCAGGTCAACAGAAAGGCCGTCACTGATGTCTATCATGGCAGAAGCCAACTTCAATTCTGCAAGTTTTTCCCCCAAGGCCACTTGAGGAACAGGATCAAAAAATGCCCTCAGCAAAAAATCCGGCTTCAATCCTTCCCCAAGGCCTATTCCCTGTTTTGACAAAACTAATCCCTGGGCTGAATCTCCCAGAGTGCCGGATACAAAAATCAGATCACCAGGCTTGGCTCCTCCCCGCCGGATATACCTTTTGCCCTCTCCGATCAGGCTTATTGAAATCACGACCTTAGCCGCCTGGGTTACATCTCCTCCGATAAGGGCTGTGTTATATGCCAAAGCAGCTTCTTTAAGGCCAGAAAAAAATTCTTGCACCCACTCCGTTTTTACTTTTGCAGGAAGCCCTAACCCTAACAACGCATATTTAGGAGTACACCCCATGGCCGCAATGTCACTAAGGTTAATATTCAGGCTTTTACGCCCCAGAAGAGCAGGCGGATGAGATGAAAAGACAAAGTGAACATCCTCTATCAATAAATCCTTGGTCAATACAAGTTTTTTTTCCCCGGACTTGATAACTGCAGCATCATCCCCAATCCCTAATTCAACTGCCTCCTGTAATTCAATCCCGAAATCTTT
>CBFDDY010000320.1:0-3177 GCA_965603705.1 uncultured bacterium
TTCAATTAATGGAAAAACAGCAACAGGAAAACTCTGTATACGCAATGACCCTTTGCTAAAAAATTAACCTGGATGCTCCGGTCGTGAATAATTCAAGCTAAATAAGCTTAAGCAGCTTTTTTTCTTCCCGGATGCCTTTCAGTATATTGGGAAGCAGTTTATTTAACTCATCCTCTTTTAACTCGTTTTTGATCACCTCTATGACATCACCATTAACTATACATGTGATATTCCTGATATCTTCAGCATTCCTTTTGTCGTAATAATTCGACTTGGTTTTAAAAAATGTAACCTGGAGAATGAACTTATCACCATAACCCTCATTGTGAATAAGAACTACTATATGTTCTTCCCGGTTTTCCCGCTTGCCGTCCAATTCAAGATGAAATTCCCTTTTTATAAAATCCTCTCCGGGACGGCAGCCCATCTCCTTTACTTCCCTATAGATACTGAACAGCACTTTAAGCAGCTTGCATTTTTCTTTTTCAGCTGAACCCAAGCTAAAAGCATTGGCTCCCATCCAGATAAGAAAATTTCTTCTTTCCATTTTCATCCACAGTATCGGACATTTCTCTGATTTTATCAACAGGTATCGGCGAGATATTTTTCAAAACATATTAGGCCAGCTAGTGCGGGAAAAAAGCACATCTTCTCCAGGAAAATACGACTCCCGGATATTTCCCGCCAGATAAAGCGACCCGGCTACAACAATTACCTCCCGCCGCCCTCCTGCTTTAACCGCCTCCTGCAATGCATCAGAGGGAGAAGGAAAAAAGGAGGCTTCTCCCGGAGGAAAACTTTCTATTATAGGGGAAGGATCAAACGCCTCTTTTCCATAAACTTCAGGTTTTGTAAAAATAAATCGGGCGTTTACACTTTTTAAAAGGCTTAATATTTCATTATTGATCTTAGACTGCAGCATCCCGTATATAACAATAATTCCCCTGCCGGAAAACTCCGCAAAAAGATTTTTTAGCTTCTGATAATTATGAGCTCCATCGATTATAACCGCTGGGTGGGCCTGTAATCTCTCCAGCCGTCCCGGAATACGCGCCTGGGCTAAACCAGCTGAGATATCAGCCTCATTAATATGATATCCCAGCTCCTGTAAAGCAAGCGCAGCTTTCTCCGCGATGCGGGCATTTGTGTTCTGAAATCCCCCCTGCATCCTCAATTTACGAGAAAAACCAGTATCTTCAGGTTCCACCCATTTAACAGCTGCTCCGATCTGTCTGGCATAAGATAAGATCACATCACTCCCCCTGCCTCTAAAAACTACAGCAGGGATGTTTTTCTTCATGATACCTGCTTTGTGTCCGGCAATCGATTCGATCGTATCTCCAAGGGTTTTGGTGTGATCAAATCCAAGCGGGGTGATAACTGCAAGACATGTGTTAAGAACATTTGTAAGGTCACTCCGCCCGCCGACCCCGGCTTCGATCACAGCAATATCAACTTTTTTTCTGCGAAAGTATTCCAGGCAGAGCCCAAATGAGGTCATTCCATGCAGAGGCACCTCCGGGCTCCGCCATTTTTCACATATCGGTTTTACCCACTCTATCAAATCGATAAACTCTTCAGCAGCTGCATATTTTCCCTCAAACCAGAGTTTCTCTGTAGCCACTTGCAAGTAGGGGGTTATGTGCAGCCCGGTTTTGTAGCCAGCCTGCCGCAGTATCTCAGCTATCATTACCGCGGTCGAGCCCTTGCCCGAAGTGCCGGCGACATGAATACAGGGATAATTTTTTTCCGGATGCCCCAAGTCCTCTAAAAATCTGAGCATCCATTCCCTGCGGATAAATTTTTTGGGAACATCAGGGACAGAAGTACGTATCAGCCCTTGATTGAGGTAATTCTCAGCAGCCAGATATTGTTTATATAGCTGATTCATTTAACCTGAGCTATTCATAAAAAAATGGCAATGTTTTTATAATTAATTTCTTTTAAATGACATGCAAGATTTTATTAAAAATGATTATTGTAACTTTTTTCTTGTTTCTATTGTTAATTTTAATCCCCATTTTTGGTCATTTTCATTTTAATTTCCTATTGGTGCTCCGGGAGGAGGAGGCAGCGGCACAGTTAACTTCACTTTGTCCGGGTCTTTCTGGAAAAGTTCTATCTGGGATACAGCATAATAAAAATGAGCTTTTTGGCTTTCATCCTTGGTTCCGGACACACTTCGGCCCAGCCATTTCTTCAGCTCATTAAGTTTATATAGCGCGACCGCTTTCACTTGAGGAGCAGCGTCCTCGTAACTCGCCAAGCCCATCAGGTTATAGAGCACCGCATTGTTCACAGTTCTTTGAATCTCCCCATTAAAATCCAGCTTCAGAGGAGATTTCCAAGTGAAACCGATCAGCTTATCAATCACTTCTTCAAGTCCAGGCAGCTCGTTATTCCCGGCATGATACTGGACGAGTCTGGCCGCCCTTTCCGGATAAATCAGGTAGGCGATGGTCATATTGGCAACGGTTTCCGCTGCACCCAGCGGGTCAAACGCTATCCCTGTATGGCCCGGAAAAAGCTCGCGGTTCTGCCCTAATCCGGGAGCACGTGGGGGGAGGATCTTTAGTAACTTTTCCGGAAAAGAAAGATTCTTGGGAGCAATGGTTGTAAGCAGCACATCAATAGCGCGCCGCTGCTCAGCAGCAGGCACTATCTTGGGATTTTCCTGGGCGCCTCCCCGTACAGTGTGGTTGTAATACAGCCCGCCTATTACACTGGCTGCGGCTTCGATCTGGTATCTGTGAAAGAGAAAAACAGGCACCAGTACTTCTTCCAGCATTGCCATGGGCTCACCGGTTCTGATCTTTTTTTCAGAAAAATTATTAAGCGCAAGGGAACGCACTTTCAGCTTGTGGATCAATTCATCAACTGGGTGTAAACCGTTGTCCCAGTCATTGGAGAGCGGATGAAGGCCTCCCGCAGGGGCGGCATCCTGGTTGGTAAGAAATAAAAGCCCGCTGGAAAAGGCACGGTCAAGGATGGCTTTAAGTTCTTTTTCCTCGTCTACGCCATCGGGAAAATCCTGGTATCCATACTCGACACAAACCTTATCCCACTCACCAATGCCGGTGTCATAGGCATCTGACAGGTCAAGTTTACCATCCTCAGTTATGTTAACCCGCATATGCGGATAATCCATTACAGAAGCCCTGTCATTAACACTGGAAG
>CBFDDY010000321.1:0-3172 GCA_965603705.1 uncultured bacterium
CCGCCTACATCATGGACAGCCATTCCCACATAATGGCCAAAACCTCCCTGCATCCTCTTAAAATAATCTTTCGAAAGGTCATATCCCTGTTCTATCAGGATCTGTTTTACTTCTTCTCTTGCCCCATTCCGGGTCAATCCGGGCCTGTAAACACTCATACAGGCATTGTGCACTGCATTGGATGCCTCATATATTTCTTTCTGTCTTGGAGTGAATTTCCCGTTTACCGGATAGGATATGGTGATATCAACATCATAATAACCAAGGTCAGGGCCGACATCGATCACCAGAAACTCACCATCCTTTAATAATCTGTCATGTTTGTAATAATGAGCATAGGGGTGGTTCTCTTCAGAACAAATTATCATATAATAGGCCAGGTCCTGCGCCCCTTCTTTTTTACATAAATACTCATAGAGGGCTGCCAACTCATACTCATAAAGTCCGGGCCGGGTTGATTTCATCAATTCTATATGAGCTTTTACTCCTATCCGCCCTGTTTTGCGTATCAATTCGATCTCCGCCGGGGATTTTATGACCCGCAGATCCCAGATCAGAGAAGAACAATCTTTAACTTCCACTTGAGGAAACTTTTCCTTAAGCTGCTTTACAAACTGCAGCTCCCGAGTAAGGCGGCCGTCCCACTCATTAAAGATCATATTCCTCTGAAGAGTCCGGAAGGTCTCATTAGTACACTCACGCATCAATTCTTCGGGTTTAAATGAGGTGTAAAATACTTTCACCTGAGATGAAAGGCGGGAAAGATATGAGGAAAAATTTTCATAAGGATAGGATTTCTCTATACCGGTCACTTCTTCCGGGTTCCTTACCAAATCCAGGCTTATTCCCTCATTACGGGCTCCCCGCTCAGAAATTGTAAAGAAAAGAATACTCTCTTTTTGAACTCCATTAATAATTAGAACGGCATTAGGGACTTCCACGCCTGTAAAATAGATAAAATCATTGTTCTGATAAAATTCGTTATAGCCGGTCTGTGACTGCGCTCCCCAAATTATCGCTATTCCATCCGGAATTTTTTCCATCATCCTCTGCCGGCGGGCCGCGTATTCAGCTTTATCAAACAGGCTTGCTGATAAAGATGACACAGTTACTAATAAAACCAATACCAATCCCCAAAAATTCCGGGTAACATGCTTCATGAGGGCCTCCTCACATCCGAATATTATTGATATCAAGCAAGATTATTTCACAGGTATCAGTTCAATGCAAACCCCAAAATCAGGTTATACACCCTGAATTATTCGCGAGTTGAGCAGGCTATTCAATCCAGAGGTCACGGTCGATATCCTTCCATACTTCGACCTTCATACCGCTGTGACTAAAAACTCCCATATGGTAAGGGTCGTGTTTTTTGTACTCAGCATACGGGCCTTTATAATCAGCCCGTCTCTTTTTATAAGCTTCAAAATCAGCCAGGCTGTCATATTCCCACATAATAAAATGCCGGTCACTCTCTTCTCCAGCTATGGTCTTGACAAAGTAGCGCACACTCTTCCACTCCTTAAAAAACTCCCTGTGCTCATTGACCCATTTTAGCCAGCCCCGCATAGCCTGACTGTGCTCTTCTTCCTTTCCTTCGGCAATATGCCAGCTTTCAACTTCAAACACAGCCATTATCATCTCTCCTTATATCAGGTTTGACTTCAGCAAACTCTCCGCCGTATTTCAAAGCGGCTTCAAGCAATCTTTTCTGTTCTTCCTCTGTGCAATATCCCACCCTTTTCCCCTCCGCATCAGAAACGGAGGCAGAAAAAGGAATTATCCGTCTTAAAGGGAAAGCAACAGCTGCAGCTCCGAAAAAGCCTGCTTTTAAAATCTTTCTCCGCCTTATAGGTTTGGAATTTGGTTTCATATTTACCTCCTTTTCTCTTTATATTCTAATCAAAAATACAACAAAAACAAAATGGTCAATAGTAATGCCTGAGGAATCAGTGTAAAATGTTGATTTGAAAAGATGTATCATACACATCGACATTTTATATGAATAGTTCAGGCAGTTAGCATGTATATATAATTTTTGTTATCATAAACGAAGCCAAGATAAAATCTGCTGTAACAATACGACATTAAAGCAGGCAGGAATAGAAAATGAGAAAACCATTCTTAGAATTTGTAAAAGAAAATATCGTGTAAAAAATGCTAAAAATATTAAGCATCCCACTTACGATCTTGGCATATACCCTTCTTTCAACAGGATTTGTTCTTATGAAAAAGGGAATCAGCTGGATCGGGTATAAGGGGAGAAAAGACAAACCATATTTCAAGGATCTATTTACCTGGATCGCTGGTTTTTTGCTTATAAATATATATATCGTCCCCAATACAATTGCCCTGAAAACCCTTGATCCACATATTGTCTCTGCTATGGCCGGATGGGGAGTCATCGTTTTGGTGTTTCTTTCAAAAATCTTTTTGGAAGAAAAACTCTTCCGCTCAGATTACTATTTTACTCTATTGATCTTCATATCCATAATTATTCTGAATGTTTTCGAATATGAAGAGGCCGGGAAAAGTTTTAATACAGCATTTTTAATAATCTCAGCTTCCTTGCCTTTTTTGCTATTTATCCCGGCTTTTATGAAGGCTTTCAGCAAAAAAACAAGGACTCTTCTTTTTGCTGCTATATCCGGAATCAGCACAGGTATGATAATCGTCACCTTAAAAGTCGTGGTTTCTGACTCGGGATTTTTAATTAGGGAATATTTTTCTTCGCCCTACTTCTATTTATATCTTCTTTTCTCAATCACTGCTTTTATAAGCCTGCAGATAGCTTATAAGATGGGATTGATGATGATCGTAGGCCCGGTTCAATATTCCGCTGCCATAATCTATCCGGCGCTCTGTTCTTTTCTCATATTCGGCAATCATATACATCCTGTTCAGCCTTTTGCTCTATTAGGAGTAATCGTCCCGGTTACATTTATTCATAAAAAATGCCGTTGATGAACTCAAAACACCAATATCTAATTTTAACATTGGCACTTTTTATCTTTCAGGCGAGATCGGCTCGTGAATTAACCAGGTCAGCCTGACCTATTCATGCTGGCATGGACACTGGTAAGTCCCTGCGAAAGACAGGGATTTCCCCCAGCGGGGAAATCCCTTCCTGTCCTCACAACGCTCTCCTCGAGGTTCTCTCGAGGAACCATGC
>CBFDDY010000322.1:0-3154 GCA_965603705.1 uncultured bacterium
CGTATACTTGTATCATAGATTAGACATACAGTCTTACCTTTTTATTCCATGCCCGCGTTGTTCCGGATGGCTTTCTCCAGGATTTACCAGGGTGCATGCCAGTTCAATCCTGAATTATTCATGAGTTTAGGTTGCCGCAGATGAGGAAAACCGTGAAACGTGAATTGTAAAATGTGAAATGTTATGGTAAAAGATTTTAAATATATGAATAGTCCAGGTTAAAATATGAAGTTTATCCGGAAAACTACTGAAATTGTGATCATATTCCTGTTTTTTACTATGGTAGTTGTTGTTTTTCTGCAGGTAGTTGCCCGTTATATTTTCAACAGCCCCCCCTCCTGGAGCGAAGAGCTAGCGCGTTACTGCCAGGTCTGGATCATAATCCTGGCTTCCTCAATCTGTATCCGTAAGGGTAGTCACCTGGCCGTCGATTATATCAGCCATAGACTAACCTGGAAAATAAACCGAGGGATAGAAATTTTTACAAACGTGTTAGTGGTCTTTTATGTTGCAGTTGTGGCCATATTCGGGGTAAGGCTTATGCTTGCCGGTCAGTATCAGGTCTCTGCTGCTATACAGATCAAAATGTCTTTAATTTATTTGGTCTTTCCCCTGGGGGGGCTGTTGATGTTGATTGAGGCAGTCTTAAAAACCGTAGATTCGGTTAAAAAAATTTTCCGGAAATATAAATACTTTAAGACATTTAAGTTCAATTTATTTATTTGATGGTTTTTTTAATGAAAAAGCTTTTTTCCTAGAATAACCACATGTTAGTTCTATTTATTTCTTTGCTGGTTTTTTTCCTTATCGGAATGCCAGTGGCTTTTGCCTTAGGGGTAGGCTCTCTGTTTGCTCTTATTGGGGACAATTCCCTGCCTCTGGTTTTAGTACCACAGAGGATGTTCACTGCCCTTGACTCATGGCCGCTTATGGCCTTACCACTTTTTATGCTGGCTGGAGCCTTAATGGACAGGGGAGGTATTTCGCAGCGGGTTGTTGATTTTGCCGGAGCATGCTTTGGATTTATTCGAGGCAGTCTGGGAATGGTAACAGTTCTTGCTTCCATGGTGTTTGCCGGGATCTCCGGTTCTTCCACTGCAGACACAGCTGCAGTGGGGGCAATATTGCTGCCTGCCATGAAAGATAAAGGCTATGATATGCGTTTTGCAACAGCCCTACAGGCGGCAGCCGGGGCAATAGGACCGATAATACCTCCGAGTATTATGATGATCTTGATAGGATATGTAACGGATACATCAGTCGCGCGTCTATTTTTAGCGGGAATCATCCCCGGAGTCCTGATAGGAATCGGCTTAATGGTGGTGTCATATCTGCATGCATTAAGAGGAGGCAGAGCATATCTGGCCGTCACAAAATTTCGTTTACGACGGGTTTTTAGGACTGGGAAAATAGCCCTTCCAGGCCTGGGGCTGCCATTTATTATTATAATTGGCATTTTAAGCGGAGTTTTCACTGCTACAGAAGCTGCTGTGGTAGCAGTAATCTATGGATTGGTGGTAGGGCTTTTTATTTATAAAGAAATATCCATCAAAGATCTGCCGGAGATATTTCTAAAGTCTGCTGAGACTTCATGTAAGGTCATGTTTATTGCTGCAACTGCAATGCTTTTTGCGTGGCTGGTGACAGTAAAACACTTGCCGATGTTACTGGGAGACTTTCTCCAGGCAAACGTTGGGAGCAAGACGTTATTTTTAATTTTTCTTAATTTTATCCTTCTGCTGATCGGTATGTTTATGGAAAGTTTTTCAGCCATTATAGTTTTTATGCCTATTCTGTTTCCGGTTGCTGCAAGCTTTGGCATAGATCCTGTCCACTTTGGGATCATTGCTACTGTTAATCTGGCCATTGGATATATTACCCCGCCATACGGAGCTACTCTCTATGTTTCCTGCGGCCTTTCAGGGAAAAGCATTAGAGAGGTCACTCCTAAAGTAATTCCTATAATCGTAGCTATGTTGATAATCCTGTTGATCGTAACTTACTTGCCAGAGACGTTTATGTGGATTCCAAATCAGCTTGGGAAATAATAGAAGGCGGAAAATAGTAAATAGAAAATGGCAAATGGATAAAGGCGGAAAATGCGTAAATTAAAGATCGTAATTATCTTTGGAATCATTATTTTGGGGATTGGGTGCCGGAGCGGAGAAAGGCACTTTGTAATAAAGGCCAGTCTTAGCCAGAATCCGGGGGAGCCTCAGGTAAGAGCTCTAAAACTGTTTAAAAAACTTGTTGAAGAAAAGTCAGCCGGAAAGCTTGTGGTAGAGATCTATCCCAACAATCAGTTGGGAAATCAGCGGGATGTAGTGGAAGGAATTCAACTTGGCACTATTCAAATGAGCAATATTGCTAGTGTAATGGCAAGTTTTGTTAAAGAAGTTAACATCTTTGAACTGCCTTTTCTCTTTGAGAATAGGAAACATTTTTATGCGGTTCTCGATTCTGAAATTGGGAAGGATCTGTGCCCAGCCTTTGCACGACGCGGATTCCATCTGCTGGGATATTTTGATGCTGGAGTTCGGCATATAATGACTGTGGATAAATCGATAGATTCCATAAATGACCTTAAAGGTTTAAAGATAAGGACTATGGAGAATCCGCTTCATCTGGATGCGTTCAAAGCTTTTGGTGCCAATCCTTTGCCTATGGCTTATGGGGAATTATATACTGCACTGGAACAGCATGTTATTGATGGGGCGGAAGCGGCCAATACCAATTATTATTCCAAGAAATTCTATGAACCTGCGCCTTATTGGACTATGGTAGGTTGGATCCATTTGATAGAATATGTCACTATGAGCCGCTATTTTTATGAACGGCTAACTCAGGAATATAAGCTCATAATCGATGATGCGGCTGCAGTGATAATTGATAAAGAACGCCGCTGGTATCAGGAAAATGACCAGCTTGTGCTGGAAAAATTAAAAGATGCCGGCGTGAGTATTACTTATCCAGACCGGAAGGAATTTTCAGAAGCTTCTATTAAGGTATATGAAAATTGGGCGGACAGAGTGGGAGGACTGGACCTTATTGAGCAGATAATTCATTTTGACTATAAACAGGGGAGCTTAAGATCTCCTGAAAATTGATTTTTTTAGAGAAATATGTAAAAATAAATAAGTAATGAAGTTTTAAT
>CBFDDY010000323.1:0-3125 GCA_965603705.1 uncultured bacterium
TGATTGGGGTGATGCCGTTATTAGCGACCCCGCGGTTGACTTTGCCGGCCTGTATTCCTGGTATGGAGAGAAGTGGCTGGAGCACGTTCTGGCGCACTACTATAGAACACCAGATACTGAGATCATATCCCGGTCACGCTATCTGGCGACTTGTCTCGCAATTCATAATATCACACTTGGTAAAGACCTTGGTCGCTCCCAATGGATCAAAGCCGGGCAAGAGGCATTGCGTTTGATCTTTACGGCTTAAACCTTCTTCCAAATAATAAGATACTTGCCCTGGTTCTCGAAAGCCTCATGTCCCTCTGGTTGAATGCTGAGCTTGTATTTTCCGATCTCACAGACAAAATCCCCCATGCTTAATAAGTTCTATGTCGATAATACAGCATCCTTGACTCCCATTTACATAGTACCTGATTAATATCTCCAATGAATCTGAGTATATGGTTGCGCTCCTTAGATAAGTTTGACATTATAGAATTAAGATTTCAATTTAAAAGGAGATGTGATGAAGAAACAATTAATACTTATCTTTATGGTTTTAATTATTTTTTCAACCGCCCTGGCTTTTTGCAGCCAGGCGTCAAAATCTGATCTGGCAAACACAAAGATAGCCTATGTTGTCTATGAGCAGCATAACAGTTTTATTTATGTCATGGATCAGGACGGTTCCAATAAAAAGAAGTTAGCTGCAGGGGCTATGCCTTGCTGGTCTCCTGATGCCAAACAGATCGCTTTTGCAGCTGAGAAGGATGATAATTGGGATATCTATTATATGAATGCAGATGGCTCTAATATTACCAGGCTAACTTCTTCTCCTGCCGGAGATACGAATCCGGCTTGGTCGCCTGATGGCACAATGATCGCTTTTAATTCAGGAAGAAGCGGCAGCTCGCAGATCTGGAGAACTAATGTAAAAAAGGGAAATGAAAAATCTGAGTGGGGCTATAATCTTACTCAAATGACTCAGGATACGCCCCATAACAGAGTTAATAATTTTCATTCCTGGTCGCCAAACGGATTATGGTTTGTTTTTGAGGCGGATAGAGACAGGGATGATCCGGAAATTTATCTGGCAAATGCAGTTGATGGCACCAATCAGCAGAGATTGACCTTCACGCGTGCTCTTGATGAAGTGCCTTCCTGGTCGCCTGACAGTAAGCAGATAATATTTTCATCGGATATGCATGGTGAACCCCAATCAGGTGATTATGATATTTATATCATGAATGTCGATGGTTCCGGGCAGAAACGCCTTACTGAAACTAAGGGTCAAGCTTCCAATCCCTCCATGTCGCCGGATGGAGCGAAAATAGTCTATGATATGTCTAAAGGCGAAGTCTCGGAAATATATGTGATAAATAAAGATGGCTCCGATCCTATTAGCTTGGGGGAGGGGTCCAATCCGGCCTGGTCGCCGTTTGTGAATTAGGGCAGCTCAAGACAAAAAGTTTTATTTTTTTCTCTCTATAAAAAACCTTGACAAAAGATTACTATATACGATAATATATACGAAAAGAGTAATGAATGACTATAAAAGTAAATAATACGGGAGAAAGTAAAAAATGCCAGCAGCTAATTTCTTCGGGTGAAAAATTATTTATGCGACATGGCATAAGACGGATCTCAGTCAAAGAAATCTGCAAAACCGCTGGCGTAAGCAAAATGACGTTTTATAAATATTTTGACAATAAAGTCGACCTGGCAATTTATATTATAAAGGAAATAATGAAGCAGGGAGAAATGCGCTACCAGGATATTATGGCTATGGATGTCCCTTACCAAAATAAGGCAAGAGAGATAATTAAAATGAAGATGGAGTTGAGTAAGGATATGGGTCGTGAGATGTTTTCTGATTTTTTCAAAAGTCCTTATCCTGAGGTAACAGAATTTGTACAGAAAAAATTAAAGGAAAACATGCGGCTTTTCCTGAAAGGTTTTATCAGAGCCCAGGAGCAAGGGGATATAAGGAATGACATCAAACCTGAATTTATCCTTTATTTTTTGAATCATATGATGAATATGATAGAAGATAAAAGCCTGATAGGACTATATGCCTCTCCTCAGGCTTTGACAGCGGAAGTTATAAACTTCTTTTTTTACGGTATTTTATCCAGAGAAGAGAAAAACCGTGTATCGTGAAACGTAAAAGCGAAGAGAAAAGCAGAAAATGATAAAACCTAAAAACTGGACAGGGAAGTGGATTTTTGCAGGCACTGTTTTGTTGCTCTTATCTACAACAGTATTCTCTCAGACATTCGCCTATAAAGGGCTTGTCTCCGGCTGGCTGACTGTTAATGCCGACGCTGATATAAAGCCTCAGCTCGGCCTCCGTTGCTTGCCGGAATTTTCCCTGGAAAAGGCTCTTTCCCTCAAATACAATTTAGATT
Source organism: uncultured bacterium (assembly GCA_965603705.1). GTDB lineage: Bacteria > Acidobacteriota > Aminicenantia > Aminicenantales > Aminicenantaceae > JAUVXM01. The sequence continues at coordinate 2,391 of CBFDDY010000323.1, forward strand.
TTGAATTCTCCTTTAATGCCTATGGCTCCGGCACGATAAATGCTCTGGATGATGTTCATACGGATGGGAAAATAAAGCCTTACCGCATGTGGCTGCGATTTTCTTCAGCTCAGTTTGAAGCTCGACTGGGACTTCAGAAGATAAACTTTGGCTCAGCCTCTCTGCTGCGTCCTTTGATGTGGTTTGACCGGATAGACCCGCGTGACCCTCTTCAGCTTACTGACGGCGTCTATGGCCTTTTAATGAGGTATTATTTTCTGGACAACACTAATATCTGGGTATGGGGACTTTATGGAAATGATGAGCCAAAGGGCTGGGAAACAATGTCTTCTAAGAGAAAATTCCCTGAGTTGGGAGGACGTATCCAGATCCCCTTGGGGAAAGGTGAGATAGCTTTTTCCTATCACCACCGGGAAATCGATGCAAAAGGGCTTTTTCAGGGGCCTGAGCTTGACAACACGCCCATTCCGGAAAACCGCTGCGCTATTGATGGTAAATGGGACATTGGCATAGGGCTGTGGTTTGAAACGTCTCTATTTCATCAGCAAACAGAAGATATCCCATATCCCTGGCAGATGGCTGTAAATGTAGGTATGGATTACACTTTAAGTATAGGGAATGGATTAAATGTTATTGGCGAACATTTTGTTTTAGAAGCAAGCCGGTATGCTTTTGGTTCCGGGGAAGCTGCAAAATTTTCGGCCCTGGCTTTAAATTACCCCTTGGGTATACTGG
>CBFDDY010000324.1:0-3114 GCA_965603705.1 uncultured bacterium
CCCCTTTATCAAGTTTTCTGGATTTAGAAAAAGAATCACCCTCTTTAGCAGAAGCTGAAAGATTGCTGAACTGATAGATGTCTTCATAGCCAATAATAAAATCATTAGCAACAAAAGGCTGGTCGTAGCGGTTAAAAAAAATTACATACACTAGTTTTTCATCAATACGCCTTTCTATACTCTCCTTGACTCCTTCAAAGTCCCAACGGATAAAGGCCTGAAGATTTTCCTGAGCAATGTTCTTTGCCAGTAAGATCCCTTTGTTTTTTTGCTCCTCATATATGGCCTGCACTTCCCGGCCTTGAATAACAAAGAGAATAAATACCGTCTGAGCAAGCAGCATAAGAATTACAGACACAGAAAGCTTGGTTCGAAGAGATACATTCCATTTAATCTTATTTTTCATCTTCAATCCATATTTTATACATCCTCAGATACTGAAGGCCCATAGAGGGAATTTCAATACCCTTAACTCGCTGCTGCACCGCAACTCTGTTCTGCTGCAAATAAAGCGGAACAGCAGGAATTTCTGAATTTAAAATCAGCTGTATTTTATGGAACAATTTATTCCTTCTTGTCCAACTCGATTCTATCTCGGTCTGAGACAAAAGACTATCAAGTTCAGAGTTAAAATAACCACAAAGATTTTCTGCCGATTTTGAATAAAATAGTGGCCGGATGATATCGTCAGGGTCAGGAAAGTGCATCAGCTTATCAATTAAAATCAGATACGGCTTACGACAGTTTATTATCTCCTTATTAGACCTATAATAATCAACTTTTAATGATATCCCCAAGGTTGAAAGCTGCTTTTTTAGTTCCCGGAAAAATTTGATCTTAAACTCATTTCTGGGGTGAGAGAGAAAAAGGGTTATAATTGGAATCTCTTTATTTTGCGAAAATTCCCCCTCTTTTAATATATATTTTGCCATCTCCGGATAGTAAGTAGTTCTGTCATCCGCTAGGAACAATCCCGGCAGCTTTGAAGGAATAAAACTGTACAACAGATCCCTTTTATAACGTGCTTCATGGGTCTCTTGCAAAAGCTCACTTTTATTTATCCCGTAGAAAATCGCCCGGCGTAGAATTATATTATTTAGAGGCGGGATGTGGCAGCTCATACCTAAGTAAACGGGATTAAGGGAACCATCCTCAAATATAAGAAAATCTGATTTAAGCAGCTTATTCGAAAGGACTGGAATGGAATCAATCTCACCATTTAAAAAATGCTCCAGGGTGTAAAAGGGACAGAATTCTACTACTTCCAAGCGGGGAGAGCCTTGAAAATACTGCTCATTCCTCACCAGCCGGACTCCACAAATTTTCAGTCGTGTGTCTCTTATCCAGGAGTCGAATTTAAATGGCCCTGTTCCTGATGGCTTATGGAAAAAATCTTTTCCCCGCTCAAGCACAAGCTCTCGTGGTAATATCTTGCAGAAATGCATACTCATCAAATATAACGCTAATGCCAGTGGCTTTTTCCAGAGAATCTCCAAAGTGAACCTATCAATGACTTTTATCCCTGAGATTTCGTTTGTTCTCCCTGCATGAAAATCGGAAGCACCGGTTATTCTAGTTACCAAAAACTGATAATAGGGCGAATTTGATTCAGGGGCCAGCAGCCTTTCCAACGAAAATTTTACATCAGGAGCAGTGAGCTCCTCCCCGTGATGGAATTTGACTCCTTTTCTTAAATAAAAACGATATCTTTTTCCATCAGGAGATGTCTCCCAATATTCAGCCAAGGCAGGGACAATATCAAAATTATTATTCCTGTTATCCAACCTTACCAATCCATCAAAAATCTGCTCAGATACAAATATCGATGAATCCGAATTAACAGGGTCTAACTGGACCTTGAAAGAATCTGAAAACGATTTTAGGCGGAATGCATTCTTCTGTGACGCCGGGCTTATAATAATTCCATCATTAGAACTTGAACCAATAACTATTGCTGCCAGAAATAAAAAGAAAAATATAATAAAGAAAAGACTTATCCTGCTAATAATCCTCATTTCCTCTCACATGCAAAATGAGATGGGGTGCAATATTTATACCAAGACACAGTTTTTCCTAATCCTATTATTTTTAATAAAGGAAACAGATATAGTTTACCTGATAAGCGCTAGAATGTAAAGTTTTTTTACAAGAAAGAAAAAGGGCTGACCTGATCCTTATTTCATCCCCTTAGACAGCACATAGAAATCCCGCATGCGTTCTTTGATTTTTTTGTAACGAAAGTCAATAATTTTATATCCATCCTTTAATATAGAACAAAAAGCTTCCTTGGTTTTTTTTCGCCAGTCGACCGGGATATTACGTACTTCATTATCTAAAACATCTGTATCCTGCAGTATCGCATAGAAATCATAAGGGATTTCAATGAGCATAAAGCTGTCCAAGGAGCAGCCCCTTTTTTTTGCTACAGGCAGGCAAACTTGGCCGGTTTTTCCTCTGACCTCCCGGCTTTCGGAATAGACAATTAATCTATCTTCTTCGAGTAATAGTTCCAAGTCATATTCAGGTTTCTTAATCTTTTTCTTCAAATCCCATGATACAAAAAAGCGGTCACTGGGGACATCTACTCTGTTTAGTTTTCCCGCAAATCCTTCATAAAATGCTTCTTTATAAGCTATAAGTTCCATTCCAAAGATATGGAAATTTCGGTAAGCATTTACTCCGGTTAAAGGATCAAAAGTGCAAGTAATTGTATTAATGCCAAAAATCTCCATTACTTTTTGCCTTTGAAACTGTTTCAAAAAAAATCCTAGGCCATACTTTTGAAAATCCAGACTCACTGAGGCATACTGGGAATAAAATTCCAGGTTAGCCGGATTTCTATAGCCAATATTCAAGTCTCTGATCCCGACATAGCCATAAGAAAATCCAACCAAGTGCTCGATATTTCTGGGAAATCCTCCATTTTTATCCTCTATAAATATTCCAATATAGAGGCTGCTTCCATCATTGAAAATGTTTTCGCCGGCCATATTCCTGGCTGCAGAAAAATTATCATCCGGGTCCTCCCAGATCTTATATCTCAATTCTTCATACTTTGTATAATCAGCTAACTTATCTGAAGTTTCAACCGCAAATAAAAAACGTCTTCCCTTT
>CBFDDY010000325.1:0-3106 GCA_965603705.1 uncultured bacterium
AGCTTATAAGGAACTTCATCAGAAATTAATAAAGAGTTATGCTATGGAAGCGATTCTTTTAAAAAATAGAAAATCAGCAAAGTCCGGAGCTCGAAAAGCGAAAGATTTTATTAAGGAAACTACAGCTTGTGAGGGCAAAAAATATGAATCCGTAGGAAGCGGTTGGGACCATCGTTTTGAGGGAAATCAAGTTGTAGGCTCTGCTCTTGTTTATGAAAAAACTATTATTCATGCGGCCTTTTTCAAGATGACAGAAGATGAAAAAACAGGGTCTATGTCCAGTGTCAGAAGGAGGAAGGGATATAGGACAAATTAGGGGGATAAGCAGAATATATTCAATATTTAGGCGATGAGATGTTTCGTAAATAGATGCCCTAAAGAAAGTACATATGAGTATAGGCTGAAACAGGGGACATTACCTGGGAAAAAATAATCCCAAGGGAGAAACTTTTGGTTCAATTCAATCTTTGAATTGTTTTTTGTTTTATACAACTGCGGTTATCAAATAAAAGTATCTCTATTGATTTTGTTTTATAACATAAACGAAAATAATAGCGGGAGTTGCCTATTCTTCCCCTATAAATGTTCTTTTTCCCCTGAACTTTTTTTATATCGATTTTAAAGGGATCAGATTTTAGAGATTCAAATTGATTTATTATCTTTTTTTGTGTATTTGGTTCAAGTGATTGGATGTTTTTCTGGGCGCTTTTTGCTATTTTTACTATCTGCCACTTTTTTTGATCTGACGCCACGCTTTAACTCCTCAAGAGTAACATATTCACCTTTTTCTATTTCTGTTATTCCTTTTTCGATCGCAGTCCATTCTTTTGCACTAATATTTACAGCTTCGATTTCTTCTTTAATAAGATTGCGAATATATTCTCTGATTTTTCCGGTTTTACTGTATCCTCTCTCTTTGCATATAGCATCAAAAGCTAAATACTCCTCACTTGTTAAGCGAAGGCTTAGGCTCTTTATTTCTTCCATCTTGATCTCCAGGCTAAATTATTTTGATATTAGTATTAAACAAAATGCAATAATATGCATTAAATATAATGCAAATAAATGCAATTGTCAACTAATTTATCCATAAGCCTGGAAGATCCATAATAACATTAAATAGACGTATGCTTGCAGATGTTTTTCTCATACTTTGGGTGATAAAATTAAAATAAGAGTTCCCCCGCCTCACAGGAATAGATACTATCAAAACTTATGGCAATAATTCAAGAAATATTGAGTTTGGGGTATTCTGCTTTGGCTGTGATTGTTTTAATTAGTCAACTGGGGGAGCCACAAGTAGTAAAATCCACTTTTTAGGGATTGAAAAATCTTGGTGTAATCTTTCTCTTCAAACAGGGAGGTCTTTTTCATACTGGCGGCATATATATTTGTTTTGGTCTTGGGATAATAGGTATAGGTGACAACTGTTGCTTCGTGTAAATGCGCCTCTGAGAGCATTTTTTTCATGGCTGTATCAAAATACCCGATTTCATCTATCAATTTCAGCTCATAAGCTTGCGGGGCAGTATATATTCTTCCGTCTGCGATTTTTTTAAGTTCCTGAAGGGAAAAGTAATCTTTTCGTCTCTTATAGACAACTTCCAGAAATCTCTCATAGAATTCATTAACAACATCTTGAAAAACTATTCTTTCGTTGCTTGTTAATTTGCGAAAACTGCTTCCCGAATCTTTCATGGAACCGGATTTGATGATATTGACTTTCACTCCGATTTTTTTGAGAAGCTCTTCTATGTTGGGAAAGATCGATATAACACCAATACTTCCTGTAATAGTGGAAGGATGAGCAATAATGGAGTCGCAGGCTGAAGCGATATAATATCCTCCTGATGCTGTTATTCCCATCATAAGGGCTAAGACAGGGATGCCGGTTTCTTTTTTAAATTCTAATATTTCATTGTACAGTATATCGGAAGCTGTAACTTCACCCCCTGGGGTATCAAGCCGGAGGATTACTCCTTTGATCATTTTATCTTCTGCTGCTTTTTGCAGCCGATAGTAGATTCGAGAGAGGAAATTGCCCTCTCTATCCAATATGCTAGGAGTAGAGGAAATTCCAATGATTCCTGAGATATCAAGAATGAGGATTTTTTCCTTAGCCTTGCTCTTGATCAGAACAACTTCCTGGAGCTGATCTTCTCCCAGGAAATCAAGGTGAAAGTGGGGGGAACATCCTATTAAGAGAAAAAGCATAATAATTGTTAAGGTTAGATTTTTTTTCATGCTTTTTCCTGCCTGACACTCATAAATCGTGAGCCCTTCTCATCCTCATAATCCATAAGCGTTATTTCTTCACACATAGCTTTCCTCTCTATGAGATGAATATATAACATACGAATCCGGCCTTAGCAAGGATAGGGGTTTTTTCTTCTGAATATCATGAAGGTCAGATTGCCAATCCTCTGCTGGATAGAATCAAAGGATTAAAGCGGAAGAGTAAGGGGACAAAAAAGAGCATAGAGGCGCTTCGTGAGTTAAGAGGATATGAGTTATGATCTGGGTGATAGATGCATCTGTTGCAGTTCGGTGGTTTCTTGAACAAGAAAGCCATCCTCATGCTGATCTTGTGCTGGAGAGAATGCTTTCTCAACCTGGAAAATTCGCCGTTCCAGAACTTTTTTGCTTTGAGGTCTATGCAGTTTTATGCCGGCTGCATCCTCAAGGGACCGAAGTTTTCACAAAAGGAATGGCGCCTGTTTTAAATTGTGGAATACTGCGGTATCCCATGACTGAAAGCCTTGCTTCTGAGGCAGCTTATTTTATTGAAAAGGGACTTACTGGATACGATGCCTGTTATGCAGCCTTAGCAAAAAAACTAAAGGGGATATGGCTGACTTTTGATGAGAAAGCTCACAAGCTTATCGAAAAAAATAAAGTTTCATATGCCATATTAAAAGGTCTGCCAGAGGATTGGGGAGGTTAGATTTTAGTTTTCCCTGCCTCAGCGGGTGCAGCTTATAGGTGCGGGTATCCTGGGGTTGATTACTATAAGAACCTGGGTCTCAATTGAGCAAAGTCCAAGGTATAGCAATGATTTTTTTATGCATAACCTTTATTTCATTTCCTGTATGAAGCAGAATGCCGG
>CBFDDY010000326.1:0-3036 GCA_965603705.1 uncultured bacterium
CGCCAGACTCCTTAAAAAGATTCATAAAAAGAGTAGCAGTTATAAATATTAGACAGATGTCCAGATAAGTAAAAGCTCCTTCGACGATATGTCTGGCAGGTATCCCGGCTCCTCCGGCAAGGGCGCCGGAGATTGCGGCTAAAAATAAGGAGAGTTCGGTTGAGATCTTAAAGACTTTTGCGACAATATAAACCGCAACCATAACTGCCAGGATTATTTGAGTAGATGTGAACATATTCATTGTGAATTTATCAAATTTTTACTTTATGTAAAATAAGGAATTAAATCAACTGAAATAATACGGGGCGGATTAATAGTGCAGATAGATAGTTAATGTCAAAATACAATGATTCATTGTGAGGGAATCTCCGCTTCTGCATAAAGTTTTTTCCAGAATAAGGATTCCTCTAGGGTATTTGTCCCAGCGGTATTGGGAGGTGTCATATATAGAACCTGTTACTGAGGATAGTTCAGGAACTCCTTTTTTTGTTTCTGGCAGGTCTAGAAATCTTAACACTTTGTTTACTGGTTCCGGATTTACTATATTAAAATATTGCCCGATTTTGTCCATTTTAACAGATAAAGAAGGGTAAGGCTTTGTAAATACATATCTAATATATTCATTGCGGTCTCTTACGCCTTGTTCAACCCTGTATTTGATGTTAATTGTTTTGCCTGGAAAGAAGTTGTTTTTTATATCTGATATCGTCAATTTATTTGAATCGCTTTGGCTGAGGTAAAGGAATATCGCTATAAAAAACAGAAGAAGAATTATTGCCTTAAAAATATTTTCATTTTCTTTTTTTGCGAGAACTTTAACTAACCAGAATAAAGCTAAAATAAGAAACACTCCGACAATATCGGTTAAGGAAATTAAATGTAGATATTTCTCCATAGCAAAAAAATATGATATTAATTACTTTGTAAAGATTTTTTTTAATTCCTTCAGGAGCTCCAGGTTTTTTTCAACAGAGACCAGGGGAATGTTTTTCTCCTTTGCTATAGAAGTAAAACGTCCGTCCTCGTCTCCGGCTTTGTTAATGATCAGGAAATCAGAGACCGGGGCAACAGCATCAATGCTTAATTCATCTGAATTGTCGCCTGCAGATGCTCCTTGGGCACGTCTTTTCATTCCTTCAATATGGGCGCCGATAAGGGTAATACTCTGATTTCGGGCTTCTTCGATCAATTTTTCAGTTCTGACAAGTTCGTCGTCTATAGAAATTCCTGCTGCTCCCATTCCTTTAAGACTGGCTCCCATGACTATTATAAGAGTTCTAAATGGAGTTCCCGCTTCTTTCATTTTAATTAGGTCATCTGCGGTAGCAAGGGGATTTATTTCATATGCTTTGGGTTTGTATTCAAGCTTCATTTTCATAAAAAGGACTTTTAAAAGAGCAGGCCCGGGGCTTTGCCCGCAAGAGGAAACAATTACCGGCAGGTCGGCTTTGGGCCCATCGTTTTCAGCTGCGTTTAACCCTGAAATCCCGGAAATAGTAAGCAAACTCAGGAAAATTATGGAAGCTGTTTGGATTTTTTTCATAATGTTCTCCTTAGTCACAGAATAATTCAGGTAAATTAATAATAATAAAAACTAGCTTTGCCGTCAACTGTCAAGTTGAAACCGGAATTCCATAGGGGCCGTCCGGGAGGACTGCTATAAGCGGCTGTTGCTTAAGCTCCCGGTGAAGTTTTTCAACTGCCCATTTAATAGATCCATTGGTAAGTTGCTGCAAGTTATCTTTTATTGAGGTGATCGCCCTGGCATCCTGTCCGGGGAGTTGGGAAAAGTTGTCTTCTGTAATATCCAATGTAGAGTAGATCAGGTTTTCCGGAGGGATTATTTTGAAAAGGCGGCCCCACATCTGAGCCTCCCACTGCTCAGGGACAAAGGTCCATTCCGGTGCGAGGATTTTCCTCATATACTTTTCCGTCCCTAAGGCGTTAAGCAGCTTTACCATAGTCTTATAATTATCTCCTCCGATAGGGTCGGTATCCGGATGAGATGCTGCTAAAAGACAGATGCTTTTATTATGAATCAGAGGTAAACATATCAGGGCACCTTTGGCCGCCTGATAATGGTTGATCCCTACGAATCCGGCATGGGTTATGACCAAGTCGTATTTTTTTGAAAAAGGGATAGCAGCATATGATTTTAACTTTTCGTATGCCTTTATATGAGCTGATTCCAGATCTCCGGCAAATATTCCGGTAAGTTGGTAGTTGGAATCGAGGGTGACATTGATGATCATATCGCAACCGGCCATCTTAGCCACTGTGAGCGCTTCTTTGTGTACCGGATTGTTGGTTAGGCTTAGATCTTTTGCTTGAGGGGAAGAAAGGATTTGACCTCCATGCAGGAGATAGGTCGAATCCTCCGCAAGAAGACCAGGGCAAATGGATTTTCTTCCGCCTGAAACTCCGGCCATAAAATGGCTTTCAACCAGCCCGGTTAGTATTTTAATATCACTATTAATATAAAAACGGTTTAAAAATATCTCCCCTCCGAACTCTGTTTCTCCAATAAATACAAGAGATGCTTTGTCTCTGCAATCGTGATTGATTATTTTGATGCCGAGAGAAAATATTCTGGGGTCAAGTAAATCCCTGAGGGCTTTTTCGCTCATAGAATGGTGAGTTCCGGTCGCAACCAGAATAGAAATTTGCGAAACAGAGAGTCCGGCCTTGATCAATTCGTTTATTAAAGGAAAGAGGATGCCTGATTTTCCCGAATAGGGGACAGGCCTGGTATTGTCGGAGATGACAATAACGGCATTGGCGTTTGGTACTGCAGAAAGCTTGTTTTTTACTATCTGCTGCAAGGGAGGGCTGTTTATGGGAGCCCTTAGTGCCTGGCGGATTTCATATTCCGGCTCCTTGATTTTAATCGGCGTTCCCATTTTTAAGATTTCGGCATGGTGCGGAACCTGAATTGGGAAACTCTTTCTTCCGAAATCAAATATTACTTCTTTCATTAAAAGATAGTTACTTCTTTATGCTCGAAAGATTTAATAAGGCTGAAATCTCCCCATTTTG
>CBFDDY010000327.1:0-3027 GCA_965603705.1 uncultured bacterium
TTGTTGTGATACTCTCCGGGCTTTTAGCTTTGGTTATGGCTTATCTGGCCCAAGATATGGTGTTCTGGCTGGTTCTTTTTGCCTGGGGAGGGCTGGGAGCTTCCTTTGGGACTGCCTTGATCTTTACCCTCTACTGGAAAAAAACTAATAAGTGGGGAATTGTTTTCGGAATGGTCACCGGGACATTGGTGACTATTTTTTGGAAATTGTTTTTAACAGATACAACAGGGATTTATGAGCTTATTCCCGCTTTTATCTGTTCCTCCCTGGTTATTATCGTATGCGGCCTTGTTTCAGCAGATACGAAAAAGCAGAAAAAACAGGAACTTCAGGAAAGGCAGCAAAATTTGAAATTTTAGTTAAAAATCTTAAATCTTATGAAATTCTGATGTGCCTGAAGCGAGCACAAGCCACACCTGAATTTCATTTTTTATGAATAGCTCAGGTATTCTGAATTATTCACGAGTCGAGGTTGCCGCAGATACGAGGCGCAGGGGATGAAGCTGTGGTATTTCACCGCGAATCCGCTGCAACAAAGTAGATGCGGAAAGATCGGCTTGCTCGTAGAGTAAAAAATGTCGATTAAAAATAGAGATTATATTGTGAACGAAATGGTCAATTGTTATATCTTAGGAATCAGTGTGAAATATTAATTTAGCAAAATTTATCATACATATCGACATTTTTTATGAATAGTTCAAAGTTTGCGTATCCAGATGTTCCGGTAACGAACCGGATTACCGTGGTCTTGAAGCGAGATAGGAAGTTTGTCTGGATGGGATTTGTAAGGAGGGCGTTTTTTCCATGCGGTAGGACCTGTAAGTTCTGCATTATCCTGGATCAGGACTCCATTATGTAGTATTGACATACGAGCAGGTTGAGTCAGGTTGCCGTTATCATCAAAGAGGGGCCTGTGAAAAATAATATCAAAGCGCTGCCATTTTCCGGGGGGGCGGCAGGCATTGACCAGGGGGGAATGCTGTCCGTATATTGCTCCGGCCATACCGTCAGCATATGTCTGGTTGTTATAGCAGTCAAGTACCTGGACTTCATAAAGGTCCATTAGAAAGACGCCACTGTTGCCGCGGGCCTGTCCCTTACCTGAAGCTGGAATAGGAGTAGACCATTCTATATGAAGCTGGCAGTCTCCGAATTTCTGGATTGTGCGGATAGAGCCTGTCTTTTTAACCACTTCCACATAATCCTTTTTTAGCTTCCAGCGGGCCGGTTTGCCTTTGCTGTCTTCCCACTGAGACAGGTCTTTCCCCTTAAAAAGGACAATAGCATCTGCAGGTGGAAAGGCTGGCCCGTTGCCTGTGCCAGGTTCTATCACCGGTGGAAGGGGGCGGTTTTTGTCGTGGATTTTCCATTTTCCCTGGGAGGCTCCGGCAGCACTTATCATAAAAGCCATAACTGGAACGAGTATCATTGGTAGAATATTTTTCATATTTAATTCGCTTACAGGGACCAGCCGGAGCGGTATTCCTTGTGGATGTATTGGTTTGCCTCAGGCAGATTGGTAAATTCCATTTTATCTCCATTCCATTCCAACTTGGTTTTATGTTTCCGCATCCTGACTGCAATATTTCCGAGCAGCATGACTTCTGTTAAGGTACCGGAATAAGAGAAGTCTGAGGTTGATTTTTTTCCGGTTTTTATAGCTTCTATCCATTCTGCATGGATTCCGGGTGAGCGCGGGATGGTTTTTTCCGGGCGCTTGTATTCCTGCATTTTTGTTTCAGGAATAATACGGGGATGCTGCCCGTAGGTGCTGTAGATAAGTTTACCTTTATCGCCCACAAAAAGACCTCCACCGCCTGAATCACCCATCATACGTCCGTCTTCCAGTTCAGCTGGCCTGGGGGGCATAATCCCGCCGTCATACCAGGTAAGTTTGACTGGAGGCATTTTACCTCTAGCGGGGAATTCATAGGTCAGGACTTCTGCCAGCGGGTAAGCGTCTTTTGTGAATTTGCTCGAACTTGCTTGAACAGAAGTAGGATGTCCAAGTTTTAGGGCCCAGAAGGGGTGGTCTAAGATGTGAGCTCCCATGTCGCCTATGGCACCGGTCCCGAAATCCCACCATCCCCGCCAGTTAAAAGGAGCATAAGCCGGATGATAGGGGCGGAAAGGTGCCGGTCCAAGCCAGAGGTTCCAATCTAAAGTTGAAGGAACAGAGGGGATTTCTTTGGGAGCATTGATTCCCTGGGGCCAAATGGGGCGGTTTGTCCAAGTATGGACTTCTTGTACATTACCGATAGCTCCGTCCCAGATCCATTCATTTATAAGGCGACCGCCTTCGCCTGCATGCCCCTGATTTCCCATTTGGGATACTATATCTGACTCTTTCGCTGCTTTTGCCAGCATACGGGCTTCTTTTATAGTGTGGGTAAGTGGTTTCTGGACGTAAACATGCTTTCCCATTTTAATGGCTGTCATGGCAACAACTGTATGGGTATGATCGGGAATTGTGACAGTAATAGCATCTATGCCTTTTTCTTTTTCCAGCATGGTGCGGAAATCGCGGTATTTATTTGCTTTCTCATACATCGCCTTAGGCTGAGGTTCGATGTGGTCGGATTTTAATAATGTTGCCATCATTGTATCGTCAACATCGCATAAAGCAACGATGTTTTCAGAACTAACATTACGGACATCGGAAAAACCCTGCCCACCGACTCCAACACATCCGATATTTAATGTGTCGCTGGGAGGAGAATATCCTTTTCCTCCTAAAACATGCCTGGGGATTATCATAAATCCGGCAGCAGCAGTTGTAGACCGGCTGATAAATTCCCGCCTTGTTATGCCTTTTGATTGTTTTTTTGAGTCTTTTTGCTTTGTTTTCATATGCAAATCCTTTCCTATTTATATTTTGGTTTTATCATTTTTCCCAGTTTTTAATATATACATTTATTATGAGTGCAGTCAATAGGAGATTAGGGAAGGCATGGACACAGGTAAATCCCTATGAAAGACAGGGATTTCCCCCAGCGGGGAAATCCCTTCCTGTCCTCACAACGCTCT
>CBFDDY010000328.1:0-3018 GCA_965603705.1 uncultured bacterium
CTGATTGTTTTGAAATAGCAATGAATTTTAAAACAAATATTGTCGAAGTCACGGCTGATAACATTACAGAACATCCGCAAGTAATTTGTTTTATAAATCCTAAACATGAGTTTTATCATAAAAAAATCGAGTGGCTTAAAGAACAATTTAAAAATGGATTGAGAATTAAGCTGCTTTATCTTAAAGGCGAGAAGAAACCTATAGGATTTATTGAATATATTCCGGGAGAACATTGCTGGCGCGCAGTTAAGGCAAAGGGATATATGTTTATCCATTGTATTTGGACGAATGGTAAAAAATATCAACATAAAGGATTAGGCAGTCTTTTAATTAAAGAGGTTGAAAAAGATGCCCGGGATATGCTGGGTGTTGTTCTAATAACAAGCGATAAATCTTTTATGGCCAATAAAGAAATATTTTTAAAAAATGGGTACAAGATAATATCAGAATCCGGAAAAGATCAATTAATGGCAAAACAATTCAGAAATGGACCTTTACCTTCAATAAATAACTGGCAAAGTGAATTGACAAAATATAAAGGATTGTCAATCGTATATTCGAAACAATGCCCTTGGGTAGCCCGCTTTATCGAAGAGGCAAAACCCATTTTTGAGGATAAGAAATTAGAACCTGCAATTATTGAATTTAAAACCGCTGCTCAAGCACAAAAAGCGCCTTCTTTATACGGTGTTTTTAATTTAATTTATGATGGCAAATTACTGGCAGATCGCTATATATCAACAACCCGGTTTTTGAATATTATAAAAAAAGAAAACCTCTACCCTTCGGCTTAAAGGCCCTTTTGGGGGCTAAAAAGGAGCTTTAAGGCAAAATATTAGCCCTTATTAATGGGGTATCTTTCATGATATCTATTAGTTAGCATGGTCCGACCCCATTAAAATTATGATTGGCCGCCTACGATTAATTCCGAGACCTTGAAGCTGGGGCTGTTGAGACCACCCCTGATTTCCAGATTATCTGCGACAAGTTCAATGTTTTTCATTAGCTCTAGGGTATTTCCACCCAGTGTGACACCATCCACGGGAAAAGCGAGCTCCCCTTTACTGATCCAAAAACCGGAAGCTCCGACCGAGAAATTCCCGGTGGGGACATCTGTGCCCGAGCCCCGTAATCCTTTCACATAAAAACCTTCGTCTATGCCTTTAATGATATCTTCTTCTTTTATATTTCCCTTATTGATTATAACATTTAATAAAGATCCTGAGGGCGTGCCTTTATACCCATACCTCTGGGCAATGGTGTTGACTTTAACTCCGGCCTTGCGTGCGGTGATGGTGTTATAGATAAACATCTTAAGGACACCTTTATCGATCAGAGTATTTTTCTGGGCCAGCTTTCCTTCCCCATCAAAAATTGTGGATGCAATGTGGCGGGGAATAGTAGGATCATCGATTAGGGTAATAAGCTCAGATGCAATGGATTTGTTAAGATAGTCAGTCATAAAGGTGGCTTTTTTAAAGACACTGTCTCCCTCAAGGGCAGATAAAACGCCTGACCAGAAGGAAGGAGCAGCCCAGCGGCTGAAAACAACCGGTACTTTTTGCGTTTTTACCGGCCTGGCCCCGAGTTTTTCCACAGCTCGTTTTCCGGCTTCTTTGGCCACATATTCGATACCTTCCAAATCTTTAAAATGTATCTTACTACTGCCGTAATAGCCTGACTGCATGTTGTCACCTTCACCGGCAATCATGCCTGTGCCAAAAGTAACTGCAGAGGACTTTGTCCTCCGGGATATCCCTTTTGAGCTGACGAGAAAAACCTCGGATTCTGCGTCTCCAAACCACCCTCCCTCGCTATTTTTTATCCGTTTATCATAGGCAAGGGCGATTTTTTCCACTTTTGTAGCGATCTCGATTTTTTTATTGTTTTCTATCTTAGCGATGGAAGGGTCGTACAGATCCAAGTCTACAGGTTGACCCTCTTTAAGGTCAGGCAGCCCATTCCAGGGCTTGGGAGTGGCGATCTGAGAAAGCTGGATTGTCTTTTCTGCAAAGTCTTGCAAAGCTTTTTCCGAGAAATCAGAGGTATAGGAAAATCCCAGCTTTTTATCCTTAAAAACTGTCAGGCCCATACCTTTGGTCATTGATTGTTTAACGGTTTCTACATTGCCGCTCCGGACGTTAACCTCAAACTCGCGGTTATCTTCAAGATAGGTTTCCGCCTCATCTGCGCCCAATTTAAGGGTTTTTTTTACGACTGTTTCTGCTATTTTTTTATAATCCATGATCTTCTCCTTTTATCCTCTGACCTTGGCCCCGCCAATGGTGATTCTTGACACTTTTAGAGTCGGATTGCCATCCGAAACCGGCTTGGACTGGCCGTCTTTTCCACAGGTGCCTCCTCCCGATATTTCCAGGTCGGGGCCGACCATGGTGATATTCTTTAATACATCCGGACCATTACCCATAAGCTGAATCCCTTTTAAAGGGCTGGTGATTTTGCCGTTCTCGATCAGATAGCCCTCAGGGACACTAAAGACAAATCTTCCCGTAGTAGGCGAGACATTTCCACCGCCGATTTGGCTTATGTAGATGCCTTTTTTAACAGACCTTAAAATATCTTCCGGGTCATCTTTTCCGGCCATAAGATAGGTATTAGTCATCCTGGGAATAGGGTAATGTTGATAGGACTGGCGGCGGCCGCTGCCTGTTGATTTTGTCTTCATAAGCTTAGCATTAAGTTTATCATAGAGGAATCCCTGGCATTTTCCGTCCCGGATAAGGATGTTTTTCTGTCCGGGAGTTCCCTCATCGTCTACATTAATAGATCCTCTGGCCCCGGGTATTGTCCCGTCATCCGCTAAAGACACGATCTCAGTGGCTATCATTTCTCCTTTTGTATCCCAGAAGCAGGTGGTTTTTTTGCGGGCTCCATCCCCTTCCAGGCTGTGGCCAATCGCTTCATGAAAAAAGGTGCCGCACTCTCCCTTGGCCATAACGATCGGGTATTCCCCGGCCGGAGCATCCTCAGCAGGCAGCATTGCCACAGCCATGCGGC
>CBFDDY010000329.1:0-3017 GCA_965603705.1 uncultured bacterium
TGTGAAAGCGATCTTTTTCCCATCTGGTGACCAGACTGGATATTCATCCTGCCAGGTGTTGTCGGTAAGCTGTTTTAAGCCGGCGCTAGTGAGGAGGTAGATATCATTGTCTCCATCGATATTTGACTGGAAGATGATCTTTCCCTTGAAGGCGATTTGAGCTTTGAGTTTGCTGTCTGACAGATTTTTTGTCAAGGGTTCTTCTGCACTGTTGCAAAATGCAAAAAATGTGAAGAAAAACGTCAACAGAAGAATAGCGGTTGTAAAGATCAATATCAAGGGGATAGAAAATGATGGGAGTAGTTTTAGTTTAGATTGATCGAAGTATTTCATTGGCGTTAATTTTAGGTCTTCCTGATAATTCATCCTTTTGTTCTTGTGAACACTTTCTCATTTTTATATATAAGGAGATAATTGTCAACTTCGGATGTAAGCAATTCCAAAAAAGGCAGCAAGGCTGAGCGGTTTTAGAGGTCTGTCCCCTGTATCCGCAGCTTAATTCTTGCTTGGGGAGCGTTAGTTACCATTAGCTGTAGTCATTTCTTAAGCAATATGCTATATTAGCCGAGATGAAGAACAGAAGGAATTTGGATCTGTCTCTGGTAATCCCGGTCTATAATGAAGCGGAAAACCTGGAAATCCTTTACCGGGAGATAAAGAGCTCCTGCGAAAACCTTGGAAAAAGCTATGAGGTGATTTTTATAGATGACGGGAGCACGGATGATTCAGCTTTGGTTCTAACAAATATCTGGAAGCAGTATCCTGCTATAAAGATTATTAAATTAAGAAAGAATTTTGGACAGACAGCAGCACTTTCCGCTGGATTTGACCATTCCCGGGGTGAAGTTATTATTACCCTGGATGCTGATTTGCAGAATGACCCGGCTGACTTTGGACTGCTGATAAAAAAGATCGAAGAAGGGTATGATATTGCCAGCGGCTGGAGGGTTAAACGAAAGGATAAACTTTTTTCCCGCAGACTTCCTTCTTCTACAGCCAACTGGCTGATATCGGCTATAACCAGAGTAAAACTTCATGACTATGGCTGCACTCTAAAGGCTTTTCGTAAAGAGGTTTTAAAAAGCATCAACCTTTATGGGGAGATGCACCGCTTTATTCCAGCTATAGCGAGTCAGATGGGGGTTTCTATTGCAGAGGTAAAAGTAAACCACCGCCCCCGTAGGTTCGGAAAGTCCAAGTATAGTATGCTCAGATTTGTCAAAGTAATGCTTGACCTTTTAACAGTAAAATTTTTTCTTAGCTATTCCACGCGGCCCTTACAGATATTCGGGATTTTTGGTATAGCCAGCGGGAGTGTTGGTGGAGTTATGGCCCTCTATCTGTCATACCGGCGGCTTATTCTTCTGGAGAGTATTGCCAACCGCCCACTTCTGTTTCTGGCCATCTTATTAATTGTTATCGGCTTTCAATTTATTACTCTGGGTTTACTGGCTGAGATCCTAGTGCGGACTTACCATGAATCTCTGGAAAAACGAATTTATTATATACGGGAGATTATTGAGTCCGGACTGGACGAAACGTCAGAATAAAACAAGCGCAGTATTTTCATGAAAATCCTAATGCTTGCTCCCGAACCTTTTTTTCAGCCGAGAGGCACTCCCATCAGTGTCTATTTCAGATTAAAAGTGCTTTCCGACCTGGGCCACAAAGTGGACCTTATTACTTATCACCTTGGTGAAGACAGGTCATTTAAGAACGTAAAAATTTTACGTATTCCTAATCTTTTTTGTATTATAAAAATCAAGATCGGACCTTCTCTGACTAAGCTTCCCCTGGATTTTCTCATGTTGTTAAAAGCTGTTGCTAGGCTTGTGACCAAGCGTTATGACCTTGTTTTTTCGCATGAAGAAGCGGCTTTTTTTGGAGTGGTATTGGCTAAAATTTTTCGGGTGCCGCATGTCTATGATATGCATTCCATCCTTCCCCAGCAATTAGAGAATTTTAGTTTTTCCCGCTCAATAATACTGAAACAAATGTTTGTTATGATGGAACGGTTTATTTTAAAAAACTCACAGGCAATTATTGTGATATGCCCGGACCTTTTGAACATAGTGAAAGCGGAAGGATTTGGCAAAAAAGCAGTACTTTTGGAAAATTTTTTAGATTTTGAATATCCTGAGTATTCCCGGGCGGATGTATATAAAAAGAGACGGAAATTTGCCGGAGACGATCAAAAAATTGTCCTATATGCTGGAAATTTTTTGCCCTACCAGGGGATTCCTCTTTTTCTTAAAGCTGCCGCTAAAGTTCAAGATAAACGAGCGGTGTTTCTGCTTGTAGGTGATACTCCGGAGGCTGTGGAACAAATGCAGCGCGAAGCAGTTAAATTGGGAATCTCAGATAAGGTGTTTTTTACCGGGCAGGTCGGCCCTGCTCTGATACCTTTGTTTATCTCCCTGTCGGATGTGTTGGTTTCTCCGCGCATTTCCGGGACTAACACACCCCTCAAAATATATTCTTTTTTAAAATCCGGAAAACCGGTTGTTGCTACAAACCTCTGGACTCACAGCCAGGTCCTTAATGACAAAATTGCAATCCTGGTAGATCCGGATGTAGACAGTATGGCCGTTGGTATTAGATCTGCCCTGTTTGATAAGGAAAGTTTGGCTATTGCCAGAGCTGCTAAAAGTTTGGCTGACAGTAAATATATGGAAAAAATTGAATTAGTCCTGGCTAAAACCAAGCATCGAGACTAAGTATACTACTATGAAAGCATTCGTCACGGGAGCAGCGGGTTTTATCGGAAGCCGGCTTGTAGATGAGCTTTTACGTAATAATTGGAGTGTCAGTGTTTTAGTCCATAAAAGGACCCCCTCCTTGGAAGAAAAATGCAAGCTTGTCCAGGGGGATATTACAGATTCTAAAAATCTGTTTAAAATACCTGCCGGTACTGATGTGGTTTTTCACTTGGCAGCTGCTCTGGGTGCCTCGCTAATGGGTAGGGCAGGATTTCAGCAGGTTATTGCCGAGGGAACTGATAATGTAATAACCGCAGC
>CBFDDY010000330.1:0-2999 GCA_965603705.1 uncultured bacterium
GAGCCTTGTGCTCAAAGCCATTAAGAAATTGGCCGGAATTCCGAAAAAAATCCCACTGCTGTCGAGGAATATTATAGAATCCATCGGCGCCATGAAAAAAGATGTGCTGCATACAAAAAGCATCAGCCTGGACCTTGAAGAAATTCTGATCAGTTTGAGCATCAGTGCTGCCACAAATCCGGCTGTTCAGATAGCCCTGAGCAAGTTAACAGAGCTGCGGGGCTGTGAAGTCCACATGACCCACATCCCCACCCCGGGTGATGAGGCAGGGCTAAAAAGACTGGGAGTCAACCTCACCAGCCATCCGAATTTTTCCTCAAAGAACCTTTTTCCCTATTAGAGCAAAGCTAATTAGCCTGAACTATATCTGCTTCGGTACAAGGTACTCGCGGTGAAGCACCACAACTTCGCACCCTATGCCTCGCGTCTGCAGTAACCTCGACTCGTGAATAATCCAGGGAGGATATATGGATTATATTACATGAGTATTTATTTTCTTGACAATATTATCTGAATTTGAAAATATATTAATGCTTTAAAAAAGGAGGAAAATATGAAACTAAAATTGTTTGTAGTGGTTCTAACTCTAATGCTTATCGTCCCGACTTTAGCCCAGGAAAAGGTCATAGGAGAAAAATGTGGAGTAAAAAAAATCCTGGACCTTGATGAGGAGGCAGCTTCCATTCAACTCTTGAGCGACAAAGCCAAGGTTGTTACGCTTACATCCTATCTTTGGGATGAAGATTATGACCAGGTTAATTTAATAAAACTTAGTGAAAATAATGAAATTTATTTTTTTGTTGACTATTATGTGACAAAAGCCACTGATGTCCGCTTTCACTATTACTGGACAGGGCCTGAATATTATGAATTAACATCCGAATGGTATTCTAGCAAACGTGCTAAAGGTTATTATCATTATTTTTATACGAATAATAACTGGCAAAAAGGAATTTACACTCTTACAGTTATTGCAGAACAGGGCTCAAGTGCTTCGGGCGGAGAGTGTGTGTCAACTTGCAGATTCAGATTTTATTAATTTCTAAGTACGGGCATCAGTCCCAAAAGTGTTTCATCATGTGGAGATTTTGTTGCCTGCTCTCATAAAGGACAAACCGGAGGACCTAAACCATGACAAAAAAAATAAAAATCACCGGCCTTTTATGCTTAACGATGGCAGTGTTTTTTGCCTGTTCCCAGGAGAAAGCCCGGGAAAAAGCACCGGAACCGCTAAAAAGCATTCATGAAAGAGCCATTACTCTTGACACGCATGTTGATATAGGGAGAAATTACGCCACAGAGGAATTAGATCCCGGCATTAACAATCCCAGGTTAAAATGCGACCTTACAAAAATGGAAACCGGGGGCATGGATGGGGTATTCCTGGCTGTATTTGTAGGCCAGGGCAAGCTTGATGCTAAAGGGTATAAAAGTGCTTATGATACAGCCATGACCAAGTTTAATGCCATTCACCGATTGGCAGAGAAAATGTACCCCGAACGCTGTGAACTGGCAACCTCTCCTGACGATACCGAAAGGATAGTAAAGACAGGAAAAAGAGCAATTATGATTGGCATTGAAAACGGATATCCAGTCGGCGAGGATATAAGCCTGGTAAAAAAATATTATGACCTGGGTGCACGCTACATCACCCTCTGCCACGGCGGACACAACCAGATATGCGACTCCTCCAGCCCTGATGAACCCCTGCACAACGGCATATCCGAATTCGGCAAAAAAGTTGTTGCCGAGATGAACCGGCTGGGGATTATATGCGATGTCTCCCATATATCGGAAAAATCTTTCTGGGACCTTATTGAAATAAGCAAAGCTCCAATAATCGCATCTCATTCCGGTTGCTCTGAAATAAACCAACACAACCGCAATCTTACTGATGAACAATTAAAAGCCCTGGCAAAAAATGGGGGAGCGATCCAGATCATCGCTTTAAGCAGCTTTTTAAAAGCTGAAACTCCGGAACATCGAGACGCTATGAACAAGCTGCAGGGAGAGGTGGGCCTGCCCAGCCGCAGAGAGATATGGAGAATGTCCCAAGAAGAACGGGAGGCACTCCAACCAAAATTTGAGGAGTTCAGTAAACTCAGCGTAGAAGTAGAAAAAAAATACCCACCTACAGATCTGCAGGATTTTGTTGACCACATCGACCATGCAGTCAAGATCGCCGGCATAGACCACGTCGGCATCGGCACCGACTTTGACGGCGGCGGCGGAATTCCCGGATTTAACAATCATGCTGAAGCGGGAAATGTGACTGAGGAGCTGGTGCGCCGCGGGTATACAGATGAAGAAATAATAAAAATCTGGGGAGGAAACCTGCTGCGAGTCTGGCGTGAAGTCGAAAAAGCAGCCTCAGAATTATAAATCCTTAAATAATAATGAAAAACTCCGTTACCAGGCGTGACTTTTTTAAAACTGTAGGAATAGGAGCAGCAGCCTTATCCTTTTCGTCCTGCAGTCAAAAATAGGTATTAATTCCAAGGAAGAAACAATAGCTGAGATCCTTAAGCAAAAAGGGAATGCTACCGGGATCTTCGGAAAATGGAAACTTCATTTCCCCCACAGCTACCGCTCTTATCTGGGAGTTGAGCCCGGCAAAGGCGGCCTGCCCGGACTTTATGCCAGAGGTGAAACCGGCCTTGAACTTTATGACCTAGAAAATGACATAAGCGAAAAAAACAATCTTGCTGAAAAATATTCGGAAGTAGTCAAACGTCTACAAGCTTTGGCAGAAAAAGCCCGCTACGAACTTGGGGACAACGAAGTTATAGGAAAAGAAGTACGACCTTCCGGCAGCATAGAATAATTTCTAAATTAACCTGGACTATTCACGAGTCGAGGTTGCCGTAGATGCGAAAAAGCAGAAAGAACAGGAAAAACAGGAACTTCAGGAACTTCAGGAAATACAGTGTAATTTAAAATTTTAGTTAAAAGTCTTGAATCTTATGAAATTCTGATGTGGCTGAGGCGACATTGAAGAT
>CBFDDY010000331.1:0-2991 GCA_965603705.1 uncultured bacterium
TATGGGCGCCGGACTCAAAGCAGATTGCTTACACTTGGTACGAAATCCACCCCGAAACCTGTGACCTTCGCATTATTGGGGTCGATGATAAAAAGCCACGCATTCTCTACAGGGGGGATTATTACAATGATTGGGTAATTCCTTATGATTGGTCGCCTGATGGTAAATACATTCTGGCCGGGTTCCTGAGTGAGGAAGGCTGGAAATTAGGGATGATCTCTATTAAAGATTCATCTATCCATCCCCTTATAACCATCCAGTTTGTGGAATCTCATGCGCGTTATGCCAAGTTTTCGCCTGATGGCCAGTATGTTGTGTACAATCACCCACAGGAGAAAGATTCAGGTAAAAGCGACATTTCCCTTCTTTCAAAAGACGGCAAACAGGAAATTCCACTCGTCCACCATCCAGCGGATGACAGATTACTAGGTTGGTCTCCTGATGGGAACTGGATCCTCTTTACAAGCGACCGCACTGGTACATGCGATGCCTGGGTCATGCCTGTTTCTAAAGGAAAGCCACAGGGGGATCCTAAGCTCATAAGAAGAGAAATAGGATTGATTAATCCTATGGGGATTTCCCGAAAAAGTTCTTTTTACTACAGCACTCCTGGATTTAAGAACGATATTTTCTATGCTTCCATCGACCCAACAACAGGAAAAATCATCGATCCAGCTAAAAAATATCCTCTGTCATACGAAGGACACAACAAATTCCCTGACTTATCGCCCGATGGTAAGTATTTCGTTTACGTTTCTGATCGAGGTCAAAGAGCTCTATGTATCTATTCTTTGGAGTCGGGTGATGAGCGTGAAATCTTGCTTAAAGGAAAATTTAGTAGCTTTGGGCGTTCTCGATGGGCTCCGGATGGACGGTCTGTTCTTATAGGTGGCGATGAAATAGAAAGAGGTCGTGGTCGGTATAAGGTAGATTTGCAAACTGGCAACACCACTCTAATAATCCCTCAAGGTTCGTGGTCACCAGTTGTATCTCCTGATGGAAAGACAGTTTATTACGACAAGTTAACATCAAAAGAGTTTTTCCAGATCATGAAAAGAGATATTGAAACCGGAAAAGAACAGGAATTGTATCGCATCCCTCCCTACGATAACAACACTCTTGCTCTTTCACCTGATGGAAAACGTCTGGCCTTGATGATGAGGGAAAATGAAACGACAAGAGGACTTAAAGTCTTCCCTGATTCAGGAGGAGAGCCGACTGCATTGCACAGCTTTGAAAAAGACCGCCAGGTTAAGTATATAGATATTACCTGGTCTCCTGACGGCCGCTATATCTACTTCTCCAAACAGAAACCCAAAGGCAATGGAATTTGGGAGCTGTGGCGGATACCCTCAGAAGGCGGTGAAGCTCAAAACCTCAAATTAGCCATGCATCGATTCAGTCAGATAAATATTCATCCCGATGGCAGCCGGATCACTTTCTCTTCCTCCACTATGCACGAAAAAGTGGGCGCGGTCTGGGTGATGGAAAACTTTCTCCCCCAACTTAAAGATAAAAAGTAGGGGTGCTCAATCTTAGCCAATCAGTTCTTTTAATTTCTTGTAGATTTCCCTTCTATGTCCAACAGTGACAACTATGATTATGAGCTGCTTTTCCTTAATTCGGTATATAATCCTGTAATCAGAAGTTCTTAAAGAATATAGACCGGCTAGATCATAAGATAAAGATTTTCCTTTATAAGGATTTGATGAGAGAGATTCTATTGCTTTTTTAATAACCAACCTGATTGACTTATCAAGTTTTTCTATTTTCTTTTTTGCTTCTTTCGTATATTTGATAGAATATTTTTTCAATGACTTCAATTCCAATTAGTCCTGAAAGACATCTTCATGAGAATAAAATCTTCCTGTTTTTTCGTCTTTAAGTCCTCGATTGATGCTTTCCACCAGTTCTCTATCGCTTAATATCTCAAGAGTTTCGATAAGGCTTTCATATTCTTCAATGTTAATTAATACGCCTTCAATTTTGCCTCTTCGAGTAATAGCAAAGGATTCATGATGTTCCCTAGTTCTTTTTAGTAGTTCAGAGAAATGTGTTTTTGCTTTGCTGGCAGGAATTGTCTCTAATAAATTCATTGACTTATCTCTCCTTAATAGTCTATTTTTAGACTAATTTTTAGGTCAATTAAATAATACATTTGAAAAGTAAAGTTGTCAAGTTTAGGATTTTTATCCTCATTTTTTCAGTAGATCTCAACCAAAACTTAACCGAAACTCAACTAAAATTTAACTTTTTCTTCTGAAGCATTTGGTATTATCCGCTTGTAAAAATCTACAGGATTTTTCATAATAAACAATATATCCGGGATTTACTACAAGTGAAGATAAGATTAAATTGGCAGAAAAGGGCAATTATAATATTCGCTGCAACAATATTGCTTTTGAGCGTTATCCTGACTATATTTGCTATTCGGGAAGCTGAAAGAGAGAAGCTGGTCAGGGAGAGGGATATAGAAGAGGAACAGAAAAGATCAGCAGAACTCATCATCGATCAAGTAAAAACTATTGTATCAGAGGCTGAGAGTAGAATAATCAGGCAAATCAGCAGCTCTCAAGTTCAGTCTCATGAAAACGAGCTTACAGAAGTTTGTAAGAAGATAGCTGAGGGCGAGGAAATAGTCGATGATATTTTCCTTATCGGAGAGAAAGGGGGAGTCATTTTTCCGCTCTTTAAGCCGCTATTCTTTATTGCTGAGGAGAGACAAAATATAAGAGAAGAGCCCATTAAGGTCGAGGCTAATCCTCTTTTTAAAAGAGCAGAGGCGGCTGAATTCAAGACGAAAAATTATCCTCTTGCGATAAGATCTTACCAGAAACTTATGAGTTCGGCTTCTGATAATGGCTCTCGTGCCGTACTTTTGAATCATATTGGACGCTCTTACACGAAATCCGGAAAGCATCTGAAGGCAATAGAAGCTTATCAAAAGATATTAAAAGAATATCCAAATGAGATAAGCTCTGAGGGAATTCC
>CBFDDY010000332.1:0-2985 GCA_965603705.1 uncultured bacterium
TTAAGGTCTGCAGCCGCAGTCTACTCTAACCTGAATAACAAAAAATTCAATATTTCGTCTATCTTTATAAATAAGACTGGCCAGTGGAAAAAAGTCGAATCACCCCTTCTTTCCTCCAAGGAGCTGAATCAGGAAAAATTTTCTTCCTTTCTTCCCTGGGCTAAAAGCACTCAAACCGAAAAAATCAAATCTGATGTCTATTTTCCCGTGCTACACGGCCCCTTTGGGGAAGACGGAACCATACAAGGACTTTTTGAGATAGCAGGTGTTCCCTATGTTGGAGCTACAGTCCTGGCTTCCGCCGTGGGTATGGATAAAGCCATGACAAAATCCATCTGCAGGGCAAAGGGCCTGCCAGTTGTAAGATATCAAGTGATTATGGAAGAAAACTGGAAAGGACAAAAAGAAAGCATCCTGGAAAAGATAAAAAAAGGATTCCAGATCCCATTTTTTATCAAGCCGGCCAACATGGGCTCAAGTGTAGGCATTACTAAAGTCTTTCATTCCGGCGAGATTAAATCTGCTGTAGAAAAGGCATTCCGTCATGACAGAAAAATACTCGTAGAAGACGGCATTTCCGGCCGGGAATTGGAATGCAGCGTCTTAGGTAATGAAGATCCCAGAGTTTCCCTGCCGGGAGAGATAATCCCCTTCCGGGATTATTATGATTACAAAGATAAATATATTGAAGGGAAAACCTCATTCCGGATGCCAGCCGAGCTTCCCCAGGATATTATTCAGGAGATCCAACGTCTTTCTGTTAAAGCATTTAAAGCCATAGACTGCTCCGGTATGGCCAGGGTAGACTTTTTTCTGCAGGAAAAAAGCAATAAAATATTTTTCAATGAGATCAACACTATTCCCGGTTTTACAGAGATCAGCATGTATCCTAAGCTTTGGGAAGTAAGCGGCCTGGCCTTTCCAGACCTGTTGGAAGAACTTATCAGGCTGGCTCTCAAAAAACACGGACAAAGAAAAAGAAATATTCATCCCAAATAAAAATGAGAATCCTGGGAATTGATTACGGCGACAAGAATATCGGACTTGCTATTAGTGATAAACTCCTGTTTACAGCCCAGCCGCTCGGACTTTATCGAACAATAAATAAAACAGAAGATAAAAAATATTTTCTTCAGCTTGCCTCCCGCTACAAGATAAGCAAAATAGTCATTGGCCTGCCTTTAAGATTAGACGGTTCTACCGGCACCAGAGTAGAGAAAACCAAAAAATTCGCTGCCTGGTTGAAAAAAACATTACAGCTTCCTATTGTTATGTGGGATGAACGCCTGACCACCAGGCAAGCCAATTTCATTCTCAACCAACAAAAAATAAAGGATAAAAAGAAAAAAAAATTAAAGGACCAGGTTGCTGCAAATATCATTCTTTCAAGCTACCTTGAACACAGACACCATCAATCAGATGACCAATAAAATCCTTAAAAACAGCCTATTTGCTGCCGTTATTATTATCTTATTGGCTTCATCCTGGTTTACTCATGAATTCAACACAAGGACAAAATCCCCTGCCCGGAAAACAAATTTTGAAGTCTTAAGCGGACAAAGCGTTAGCGCTATTGCCAGGGAATTAAAAGATAATAAAATAATAAAAAGAACCTGGCCGTTTCTAGGGGGATATAGGCTTTTTTTCTCCCCTGCAAGTCTAAAAGCCGGGGAATATTCTTTTCTTTTGCCTCTATCAACAAAAGATGTGCTTTCTATTCTTATTGAAGGGCATATTATTCTCCATTCAGTCACAATTCCGGAAGGATTAACCAGATCAGAGATATCAGAGCATCTTAACTCACAATATTCTATAGATAAAGATTCATTTCTTCATTCTTCTTTAAACACAAAGCTAATATATGAACTGGACAAAGAGGCAAAAGACCTGGAAGGATACCTTTTTCCGGAAACCTATCATTTCCCCAAAGATACAACTGCAGATAAGATCGTATCCTCCCTGATAGATCAGTTTAAAAAAACATTTTTTGATGAGAAAAAAAGGAGAGCAGAGGAACTGGGAATGACTATACGGGAAGTCGTAATCCTGGCTTCTCTAATAGAAAAGGAAACCTCTCTGCCCGGGGAAAGAAGCCTGGTGTCGGCTGTTTTTCACAATCGGCTGCGTATCGGCATGAAACTGGACTGCGATCCCACCATAGTCTATGCACTAAAACAAGCCGGAAAATATAAAGGCCGGTTGTATACAAAAGACCTTAAACTTGATTCTCCTTACAATACATACCTCAATCGAGGCTTTCCGCCCGGGCCCATCGCCAACCCCGGCCAGGCTTCCCTAAAGGCCGCTCTTTATCCGGCTGACGTCAAATATCTCTATTTTGTATCCCGTAACAACGGCAGCCATCAATTCAGCCTTACCTTCCGCGAACATCAGAATGCCGTCAACAAATATCAAAAGTAAGCATTTCCAAAACATTACTGGAAATAAAATCACATATCTGCTATATTGTTTTTTTGTTAATAAAAAAAAATCGGAAGCTTTATCTCGAGGAGGAAACATGAAAATCAAAAACTATGTTATCTCAGTGTTAATCTTAGGATTAATCTCAAGTATGGCCCTAGCACCCAACCTTTATGCCCAGGAAAAGGAACAGCAGGCAAAAGTCATTATTCCCAAAGAAGTAAAAACTGTTTTACAGGAAGGGCAACAAACCAGGGAAGCACGCTTGGATATCCCCTTTACCATCAGCAAACATCTCTACCTTCCCGCCCAGCAGAATCTACATAACATATTTATATTTAATTTAAAAAATGCAGACCTTGGCTATACAGCCATAACACCAGCAGAAGGAACTTTAGAAAAGGAAGGTGAAGAAATATCTGCTTTTCAGGCTGCCTCAGACCAACTTCAAGCCAAAGCCCACATCTTCCTTCAATTTAAAAATCTGGACACAGATTTTTCCAAAGAGGTCTATGTGCCGATAAATTTCCAAGTAGACAGTGCTTCTTATGACCCGGAAAAAGA
>CBFDDY010000333.1:0-2985 GCA_965603705.1 uncultured bacterium
GACCGTCCTCTACTTTGCTTTTGGTATATGGTTGTTCACGAAACGCCATATGCGGACGGGATAATTGGGCTGGAAACGGAACTTTTTCACCTAAAATAGCGTATAAAAAAGTAAGTTAACTAAATTGAGGTGTGCTTTGAAGAAAAAAATGCTTACCTTATTCATGATCATTTCTCTCCTCGGTATCGCCGCCAATTCATTCGCTCAGGAGGAAGATACAGAGACAGAAGAAATTAAAGGGAAACACTATGCTGTTAACTTATCTCTCTATCATCCCATCAGTCTGAACCAGACCAAAAATGACAGTGTAAACCTGAATCTGGGATTTCTCTATTCCCATGTAGGATATGTCTCCGGCTTTGATCTTTCAGGTCTGGCATCGGTTGTATCCCACCGGATGGAAGGAGTTCAGCTCAGCGGTCTGTTCGCTGTGGCCGGCGAATCAGGCCAAGGAGTGCAAGCAGCCGGTCTGGTTTGTGTTGCAGGTGATAATTTTTCCGGTCTTCAAGTATCAGGGTTGTTCAATGTCGCCGGCACAAGTCTATCCGGTTTTCAAACCGCAGGTCTTATTAACGTGGCTGGGGAACACGGCAGGTGGTTTCAGGCTGCGGGACTGGCCAATGTTGCGGGTGAGACCTATTCCGGTATCCAGGCGGGAGGACTTTTTAATGTTATTGGAGAGCAAGGCTCAGGGTTTCAGGCTTCAGGGCTTTTTAATGTTGTCGGAGAGGACTTTACTGGTTTTCAGGCATCAGGATTGTTTAATGTTACAGGCAGCGTTCTGAATGGTTTTCAGCTCGGCCCTATTAATGTAGCCGTCCACTCAAAAGGAGTCCAGATCGGCGTGGTTAATTTGGGAGAAGTATCTGATGGCCTTCAAATCGGGGTGGTGAACTATTCAAAAGAAGAAAACAACGGCGTCCCCTTTGGCCTTGTTAACCTGGCAAAAAACGGCTTTATTAGAGGCATTGCCTGGGGAGGCAATGCAGTGGCAGCCAGCGGCGGGGTAAAATTTAGCGTGAGGAACTTATACTCCATCATTTCCCTGGGTCTGTTTAATCTCAATGATAAGATCAATGAATCCCTGACTTACGGTTTTCACTATGGGATATCTTTTCCTGTGGGTGATCTTGATCTGAATACAGATGTCGGATACCGTTTCCGGGATAATAAATCTCTTTTTAAGCACTCTCACCTGACCCCTGACCAGCATATCTTGGAAGCCCGCCTATTTATGGGGATCCCCCTTTCTCCTAAACTATCATTATTATTAGGTGGTGGTTTAAGCCGGATCTTTGATTCTGGAAAACTCTGGGATTCGGGCCGAACATCTCCCCTTCTTGTTGCCGGCTTTGAGTTTTTCTAAGTTCACTTATTTTTTTTATTTTCACCCCTTCAACTTTCATTCCCATTTTCTAAATCAGGCATTTTGTGATCTTTCTGTTTTTATCCCGAAAAAATATTATTTCAAAAAATGGCACCTGAAGATAAATCAGAATATCTATAAAAGCCAGAGTTATTAATAATCACACGCTTGCTTTATAATAATATACTGGTATATTAACTTTTATTAATATTTAAAGGAGCTAATTTGAAGCTAGCAGATGAATCTCCCCATCTTGAAACTCCTCTTGAATGGTGGTTTTTTCAGGGATTTTATGAAGGAAATAATATTGGCAGAAAGTATTTCATGTTATCTCTTTTCCGGCAAAAAATAGAAAAAGATCCTCCGGAAAAAGATAAGCAGGTATTCTATCTAATTAATGCAATCACTGACCCAAAAGATAATTCCTTCAGTTTTCTCAGCCAGATACATAAAGACGTATTGGACAACCTTAATGATGCGAATCAGTTTTTACTGCTTCAAGATGAATCAGGAAATCTAGACCCTATTCTTTTTAAAGCATATATGGATGAAATTAAAACTTATGGGCCTCCCTCTCCTATTAAAGTTATAACAGATCCTGTTTATTTACAAGAAGACTCCCTCAGTATTCACTGGGATGACTTTTCTCTTGTCCAGAAAGGACAAGCTTTTATTCTGTCATTTAAAGACCCTGCCCAAAAAAAGCTTATTAGAATACAACTGTCTCCTTTAGAAAAAGTCATTAATCTAAATGATTATGACGTTCCAGATCTGGAATCTACTAATTATAACATTTATCCCAAAATGAAATTATCAGGAAAAGCAGATTCATATTCTATTACCGGTAAAGCCTGGATGGATCATCAGTGGGGCGATTTCAATAATTGGTTTTTTTTAAACTCTGATAAAAAAAGATATCTGGGTTGGGATTGGATCGGTATAAAATTAAACGACGGCTCTGACATTATTATCACTACTCATAGGGATATGGAAAAAAATGAAATAATTGACAGAGGGGCTTTCTATCACCAACCAGGTTCAGTTCCAAAAGTTCTTAGGGGCATAAATATGAAACCCACCGGTTTCTGGAAAAGTCCTAAAACTCATGTAGTTTATCCAGTTAAATGGAAAATCCTAATTCCAGAATTAGAAACCGAGCTTGATTTTTCCCCTTTATTAGAAGAACAGGAAATACCTTTCTTTGGGGTTATTCGGGCTATCTGGGAAGGAGCCGGGACTGTCAAAGGAATAAAAAAAGATAAAGAGATATCAGGTCGAGCCCGATTAGAACTGCATGGATATTGTTATATATTCGATTTTAAAAAACACTTAGATGCTTTTTCTTCAAAAGTAGACAAAAGAATCGAATCGTTTTTCCCAAAAAATTTGAGCAATAAAAAAGTTGAGGATTACCTTGGAAAACCCAAATGGAAACACGATTCAGCTGCTCTAAGCTCGGTGCTGTCACAGCCAGTATGGGATTTAATTTCAAGAAAAGGAAAAAGGTGGCGTCCTCTATTCGGACTTTTAACTCTTGAATCATTGGGTGTTAATCCTGAGCAATATGAAGAATTAGTATGCAGTATAATGGAACTAAACCATACAGGAGCACTTATTAT
>CBFDDY010000334.1:0-2936 GCA_965603705.1 uncultured bacterium
GGAGCTGGGGTCGGACCGAGCTAATTTATATAAATTAAACAAGTTAGGACAAAATTTATATAAAAAATGGCCTTAAAGCTCTTTTTAGGGTGCAAAAAACGATTCTAATAAAATCTAGGGCTAAGGAACTATCCCTATTTGCCTTTTTTGCTATCAAAAACATTGTTTAAGCAGGAAAAACGGCCTATTTTCAAGCTTAAAACGTTTAAAATAAACTATTTATCTTGGTCTGACCCCTGAAGCTCTGCTGAAGCCTGAAGCCTGAAGATGGATGGAAAATGGTAATCAAAATACAGCAAGGAGTGAGAAGCATATGTGAAGACATATGATATCTCGTAACTTCTGGATATTAAATAAATCGTTGAAATACTAAAAGAGGAAGGGGGAAGTTATGGACATCATTCAAACTATACGAGAAAGGAGAGCCTACCGCTCTTTAGAACCGGTCAAGATAACCAAAGAACTTGCCAAAGATTTAGCCCGGAGTGCACAGCTGGCTCCTTCCTGTTTCAATAATCAACCCTGGCGCTTTGTTTTTGTCTACGAACCAGAAACTTTGAAAAATATGCATGCTGCTCTATCCTCCGGAAACGAATGGGCACAATCTGCTTCCATGATCATTGCGGTTTTCAGCAAAAAAGAAGACGATTGTATTATCAGAGATAGAGAGTATCATCAGTTCGATACGGGTATGGGCGTAGGTTTTCTTATTTTAAGGGCAACCGAGCTGGAACTTGTGGCTCATCCTATTGCCGGCTTCAGCCCCAAAAAAACCAGGGAAATAATGGGTATTCCCGAAGAATACCAGGTTATTACACTTATTATCGTCGGCAAACATTCTAAGCAGATAAATCCGGTACTGTCTGAGAAACAGGGTGAGGCGGAAAGAATAAGGCCGGAGAGAATGCCTCTGGAAAAATTTGTTTATTTTAATCGTTTCCAAAAATAATTTCATTTGGGAAAAATATTCCCATATTTGAAAAATAAACTAGCTTGACCTAAATGTCAGACAAAAGAAATTTGAGGCCGAAGAAATCGAGGACTGGCTGAAAAAACAATAGATTCCATTCCTATTTTTTTTCTTTTTTCTCTTTCTTCCAATAATCCAGGCATTCAGTATTACAGAAATGGAGGACATACTCCTTCCCTTCTGAATGGACAGCAGCAGCTTTCGGGATCATCTTCTTGCAAACATGACAGGCAATCTTTTCTTCCTCTTTATTCATCCTTTATCCTTTCCTTGGAATTATTCAAGGGGTAAAATATTTTTACTGCTGAAAAAGTATTATGTCAAGGAATATTTTTTAGCTTACTTATTAAATCTGTAGAAATTATCTCTCTTGTCTACTTAAATTTAAAACCATTCAACAACAGGAACGAATTTACGGAGTTATATATTAAGGGAATAATCCACGGTAACGATATGCTTCGGCGATTCTTTTTCTGATCGAACCCGGACGCCAGGGACAGTTTGCGAATGCTGTAATAGAGCTCTCCAAAGGCAGCGCCAGCCTGGAAGTGCTGGAAGAACACCTGCTTATTTAAGCCAGCAAGGCTATAAATTCTATTCTCTTTAATAGATAAATGCCTTGTTATATGAAAGGATAACTTTTTGTGAAAACACTAATAAACTTCCCAATTCTCGCATTTGACTTCATTATACAAATAAATTATTCCTAATCCCAATACAGCAAATGAAATTAAACTTGACTTCACAAGCAATGTGGTATATATTTACTACGTAGTAAATAAATACCACAAAGGACAAGGCAATGACTTTCGGTGAATACATCAAAAAATTAAGGATGGGAAAAAGAAAAACACTTCGAGAATTTTGCCGGCTAAACGACATTGATCCCAGTAATTGGAGCAAGATTGAACGTGGGATTCTCCCCCCGCCAAAAAGTAAAACCGTCCTTGATATGATTGCAAAATCGTTGAACATATACAAAGGATCTGATGAGTGGAATACTATATTTGACTTGGCTGCTATTGGGCATATACCAAGGGAAATTCTCAGTGATGAATCTTTACTGGAAAAACTTCCTATTTTTTTCCGCACTGTGCATGGTGAAAAACCAACAAGAAATGAACTTGATGAACTCATGAAATTGATAAAAGTAAGCTGACAGATGAAGAGGAGACCGAGGAAAAGAATATTTCTTGAGCCACCCAGGTTAACATGGGATTTCATAAGAGATAAAGCTGAGGAATTTCGCAACCAATATGTCCAGCCTTCATCTAAAGTACCTGTACCAATCATAGAAATTGTGGAAACAGATTTACAAATCGAAGTCATTCCCATAAATGGACTACTCGAAAAGATAGATATTGACGGATTCCTCATAAAAGACCTTCAAAGCATTTGTATAGACAAAAAGATCTATTATGATGTACGCCAGGAAAACCGATTGCGATTTACATTCGCACACGAAGTTGGACATCTTATCCTCCATAAAAATGAAATTCAACAATGCGACTTCCGCACTCAAGAGGATTGGCTTCACTTTCGAGAAGATTTC
The DNA here is from genome assembly GCA_965603705.1 of uncultured bacterium. Lineage (GTDB taxonomy): Bacteria > Acidobacteriota > Aminicenantia > Aminicenantales > Aminicenantaceae > JAUVXM01. The sequence continues at coordinate 2,523 of CBFDDY010000334.1, forward strand.
TTAGAGGAAGATTTAAATTGGTTCGAACAACATACTTATGAGTTTGCCGGACGTTTGTTGGTACCGAGAGAAAAGTTGGAGAATGAACTGGATTCGCTTAAAAACAAAATAAAGAGTTTCCGCTTAAAATATGCAGATCAAAATGAAGATTTAATCGAAGCAGTATCTCGGATTATCTGTCCTAAATTCCAAGTATCACACGGAGTAATACAGAGACGAATTAGAAGTGAACGGCTTTGGAAATTTTAAAGTATAAACAGGAATGTGATTCTTCATTTGGCGCTACGCGCATATTTCCTGCGGCGATATGACAACTGATACATAAAGGGGACAAAAAATTTCCTGCTTATTTATAATTCCCCCATATAGATTTGGCATAAAGTTTGCTATTTAATTAGCAGGGGAGGGAAAAAC
>CBFDDY010000335.1:0-2919 GCA_965603705.1 uncultured bacterium
GAAATGGACCGCCAAGCGAGGGGCAGCTTCATCGTTGCTCTCCGGTGCGGGGCACGATAGGAATTTCCTTTCTGGGTTTTGGACGGAGGGTCGTTCATATGCCCTCCACAAAACTTTTTAAACTATTTAACAAATTATCTTCTATTTCTATTTCATCGCTATCCAATATTTTTGATCTGATTTTATCTCCGCGCTCCCCTGGAACCATAACTTCTTCTTCTCCTTCAAGTTTTTTTGCTTGTTTTATGGCCCTAGTTATTTTGGTGGTTTCTTCTATGAATTTCTGCATTCCTATCATAGCTTCAGGGTTAATCGCAATTACAACATTTCCATCATTATCGCCTTCATTTAAAAAATCCCCTCCAACTAAAGCTCCTCCTATAATCTGAACCATTAAAGCAAGCCCGGCTCCTTTAAATCCTTTATCAAACGGTCTTATCGCCCCTTCCATTATCTCAGCAGGATCTGTTGTTTTGTTTCCTTCTTTATCATAACCAAGCCCTTCAGCTACTTGGACTCCTTGTGTTTTTGCTTCTACTAAACCAAAATAGGATATACCTGATGATGACATATCTAATACAATAGGTTCATTATCAGTAGGAACAGCCCAAGCGATTGGATTAGTACAAAACAAAGGTTCATAAGAGCCATGAGGAGGCACCAATCCAAAAGGGTAACTTGACATAGTAATGCCAATTAAACCTGCGTCCGCAATCTTTCGTGACCAGTAACCCATAGCACCAGAGGATCCATCACCCGTATGTGTCCCTACTATTGCTATACCCATTTCTTTAGCTTTTTTTATAACCATGTTTACGGCTTGTTCCATGGCAATAGCTTCCATTGAATAGTTAGCATTTATTACGGCAGTAGCTGGAGTTTCTTTTTCTATAGTTGGTGTTTGTGCCTTTTCATTATTTGGTATTCCTGGGCCAATTAATTTAACAATGCCTTGATCACTTCCTCTCATTTGAGCATACATAAGCATATCTAATATTATCTGGGTTTCTTCTTCTGAGTAGCCATACTTTAAAATTGCTTTTTTGGACAGTTTATTTAGTTCTTGGATTGAAATTTTCATACTATCTCCTTTGTTTAATTTTAACGTTTATGGTAATCATCAATAATTTATTTTATAATATCCACTTGTTTCATGACAGGAATTTCTTTTTTGGGTTCATAAAAAAAGGGGGACATGATATCTATTTCCTATTTATTGTTCTTGGCCTTCCTTGTTTCTTTTTAATCAATACTCTACCTGTTATCTGCTCCAATCTTCGAATGAAATCCAAGGAACCTAGAGGTCTCTCGGTCCTTGAGTGTTCCTGAAACAAGCGGCGATCTTCCTCAGCGACTTCCTCTGTTAGATATTCGGCCCAATCCTCGATATCATGAAGGAGATAATAATCTATAAGAAAATCACTCTGAATCTTATGAACACGAGCTCTGGCGCTTGACCAGGGATAGTTCTCTGCTCTCTCCACAAGCCTTGCTCTTACAGGATTTCGTTCAACATAGCGAACTGCCGAAAAAAGATATTGTTCATCCATCGGATAGGATATAAACCTTCCCTGCCAAAGAAATCCCCTCCAGTTGTGTCTGATATTGATCACAGTTGTATATTTCCGATGCGTTTCCCCAATCCCTTTGGCTAAACTATCATGGCGTTGAGGAACAGCAATCAGATGGATATGATTGTCCATCAAACAATATGCCCAGATATCAATCCCCTGCTCCCTGCAGTTATATTTAAGAAGATCAAGATACAGCTTTTTGTCATTCCCACAGAAAAATACCTTTTGACGGCGATTACCTCGCTGGATGATATGATGAGGGCAGTGAGGAATGACAACTCGGGCAAATCTAGGCATATCTGATATAGAATTTCCTAATAAAATATTTATTCAATATTTAAGACGATTTGAAATGATAAAATTTCTCAAAAAATTGGAAATAGATATCATGTCCCCCTTTTTTTTCAAGGCATTTTTACAATAATGTTTGATATGTTTTTTTCCCTTAAAATATCAGTAAAACCAGGAAGATCCTTTTTAAGCAACTCGACTAGCTGTTTCTGTAAGGATGCCAGCTTCTCTGTATGCATCTCATTCACTTCATACTGAAAAACAGTTGGTTTGAAATCAGATTTGCCGATTTCAGGAGCAAAGGCTGAAATCTTAGTATGGAGTTTAGCCTTTAAGGTTAGAATATCTTGACTAGCAGTACCTCCTGTAAGCCTCATTTGAAACAAGTTCACTTCTACAGCAATGAATTTCTCATCGAGTTCCTTTCCAGCATTAATAACCGGGATTGCGCTTTCGTCCCCTTCCAGCAATGCTTTAAAATCATAAATCTGCTTCCTTATTAATTCAATTTGATTAATCATATCCACTAAATTATTTAAGTTATCTCTTACTTTCAGCAACAGTTTTACTTGAGCCTGAATATCCGCCTCGCTGCCAGCCGACTTCGGATCTTTCTTCACATAAAGTTTTTGGATAAATTCCTGTCCATCTACCTCAATTTTCACACCTGAACAATCACAGGTTCAAATCCTGTATCACTCCCTATTATTTTATAACTCACCTTGTATAAGGGGACTCTTACGAATCGTATGTGGCCAGGGAGATTGTGGAAAATAAGCATGGAAATAGTCTGCAAAATGAAGTAACTTGTTTACGACTACCTCAAATCGGTTTAAGGAGGTGCAATGAGTTCAGAAATAATCATTCAAACAAATGATTTGTCTGTTTATTATGGGGCCCACCGGGGTGTGAAGGACCTTAATTTATCTGTTCAAAAAGGTGAGATTTTTGGTTTCTTAGGGCCAAATGGTGCTGGAAAAACAACAACACAGAGAGTACTGCTGGATATTATTCATCCAACAAAAGGCAACGCAACTATATTTGGGCTTGATTG
>CBFDDY010000336.1:0-2896 GCA_965603705.1 uncultured bacterium
ATCTACTTTGTTGCAGCGGATTCGCAGTGAAGGACCACAGCTTCATCCACTGCGCCTCGTATCTGCAGCAACCTCGACTCGTGAATAATCCAGGTTAATAGGCTTTATTTATCCTATATTTTTAAGGAGATTTCAAGTAAAATTTGAAAATGGGGACAGGGTGCTTTTTTGGGCCAAAAAAGCACCCTGTCCCCATTTTCATCACTGTTTCTGGGATGCTTCCATAACGTAATAATTTATTGTAAAATAATAACTAGAATTATTCATAAAGGAAAATTTAATAGAAAACAGGATAAAAGGGAGGTAATATGGAAAAACATGTACAGCTTATAGGAATTTTCTGGATCGTTCTGGGATCAATTAGCTTTCTGGCCGGATTTATTGTTTTTGGGATTTTATTTGGAATTTCATTTTTCCCTGATTTAGGAAATGAAGCGCCGTCGATTTTAAGAATTGTAGGCTCAAGCATGGGGCTGTTCCTTTGGATTCTTTCTGTCCCCAAGATAATCTGTGGTATCGGCCTGCTTAAAAGATGTGAATGGGCTAGGATCCTGACTTTGGTCATAGCTTTTCTGGGCCTGTTTAATATTCCCTTAGGTACTGCGCTGGGAATTTATTCTTTTATAATTCTACTTAATAACGATACTATAAAGCTTTTTAACAAGAACAATTCATAAATATATCGATATTTTTTATGAATAATTAAGGTCTAGAATTAAACAGGCAAGAGCTAAAATAGTTTCATCTGAGATTCTTTTTTCTTAGCTGTACCTTTACTTTCTGCAAGCTCGGTCAGCTCTGTTTCAATATTATCCAAGAAGGGGCTGCGGGGCAGTTTATATTCCCTTCCCATTAGGAATCTTTTCCGGGAATGTGAAAGAGTCAACAGTTTCTTTGCTCTTGTCATTCCTACATAGAGCAGGCGCTGTTCCTCATCGCGGTTTGATTCCCGGCTAAAAAGAGAATATGGCAGCAGCCCATCTTCACAGCCTACGATTAATACACATTTAAATTCCAGTCCCTTGGCAGCATGAAGGGTCATTAGCGTGACTCTCTCTAGATCTTGGCGATATGTGTCTGCACCTGAACCCAGGGCAGTAAATTTTAGGAATCCTTCCAGGTCCTTGCCAAAATCCTGCGAAAGCTCAAGTAATTGCCGAAATTCTGTTTTATGGCTAGTCTCTTCCTTTTTGAAAATATGGGAGATGATGCCGCTTATAAGTACTGCTATCGGCCTCTCTGTTTCTAAATTGTGTAAAAACGAGAAATAGGACATATCGATAGTTCTTTTTTCTGCCAGTTTATCTTTAAGAAAACGATTTTGAGGATTGGCTGAAAGTTTTAATACATCAATTACAGACTTAACCGGTTCTTCCCGGAAAAATGGCGTATCTCCTATTATCTGGTAAGGTATGCTGTGGTCATGGAAGGCTTTTTCTATCGCCTTCATCTGGCCTTTTATGCGGCAAAGAACTGCAAAATCAGAAAGGCTTTTAATCTCCACATGTTCACGGCCGGATGATATGTCACTGTCTATAGAGAAAAATCTTAATCCTCCCATTTTCTCTTCAATTGACCTGGCTGTAAATTCCGCTTCACTTTTGTCAGTGGCTTGGAGAGAAATTGTAATTTTTACTCCTTCCTGCAGGCCTTTAAGGAATTCCGGTTTTTTTAAGCTTCCGGATATTACCTGACTTGAAGCTTTGATAATAATATCAGAACAGCGGTAACTTTGTTTTAATTTGAAAGTAACTGCCTCTGGGTAATCATGGGTAAATTCCCGGATAAAGCGGATATCAGCCCCGCGGAATCCATAGATAGCTTGGTCAGGGTCACCGATAACACAGATGTTGGATTTTCCCCCCGGCATAAGTTGTCTGACCATCCGGTATTGAGCAAAATTTATGTCTTGGTATTCATCGATAAGGATCCAGGTAAATTGTTTTCTGTATGCGGCCAGAATATCAGGGTTGCTGTTAAAAAGAAGGACAGGGTGATAGATGCAATCATCCAGGTCAAAGGCATTTCCTTTTTTTAAATAATCTTCATATAGCTGAAAGATCATGCGGATTTCCTGGTCTTTCACCTCTCCGGGGAGCTTAAGATCCTGTTTGGCCTCTGAAATTGCTGCAGCTACTATGCCTGCTTTTTTCTGGCTGCAGCCTGATATTTTTCTAATGACTTGTTGCTTGTCATTTTTATCCAGAATAGTAAAAATCTCTTTTCTGTCAAACTTTATACTGTGAGTTTTTAGAACAGAGTAACCAAAGGCATGAAAAGTAGAAACCTGTGGTATGGATCCAGATTTGTTTGATTTTAAAAGCAAAGCTAATCGTTGTTTGATTTCATCAGCTGCCTTATTAGTGAAAGTAACAGCCATTATGTTTTCAGCCGGCACTCTTTTTTCCTTGATCAGATAAGCAATGCGGAGGGTAAGCGTATGGGTCTTGCCTGTTCCTGGTCCGGCTGTGATCAGGGCCGGTCCGGTAAAATGGCGGACGGCTTTCTGCTGCTCCCGATTAAGGTCAGTAAGAGAAGAATCCTCCTCCAACATGTGTTTCTTGCTTTCTAAGCTCAGTTGGGCGGGTTCGGTTAAAGCCTGCTGGGAATAAAGCCTCCGATATTCTTTTAGGTCAAAGTTTATTAATTTGCGTTTAGGGATGGGCGGTCCTTGTTTTTGGGCTGAAAATAAACCTTGCTGCAACTTTGGATCAAGTGTCTCCTTATCTTTAAAGACTTTGATAACACCGTACTCACCGTCATAACCCTCCTTAATTATCACTTTATGGTCCCGCATTCTCTGGATAGCTTCAGCCAGGACAGCCTCTCCTTTTTCCTGAAGTTTATCCAGGGGCATATCCATCAGCAGATAGAGCTCGGGTCCGAATCTTTGCAG
>CBFDDY010000337.1:0-2880 GCA_965603705.1 uncultured bacterium
TAAAATCCCGGCAGGGAAATGCAGTTATCATAATGGATGAAATAAGTAGTAATATCCCTGATTGGGTCTGGTTGACTGAAACCTCTTTTTCTGAAAACAAAATCCGTATTAAAGGAAAAGCAATGTCAAACAACCTGCTGGCTGACTTTATTCGCAACCTGAAAGAAAGCCCATACTTGACCAACATCGGTCTCATCTCTTCTACATTGAGAACCGTAAAAAACAGTGAGTACCTGGAATTTTCCATGACTGCTGAGCTCGCACCCCGCCATATATCACCGCTTCAATCTGAAACAAAAGGGGAGGGAAAATGAAAGACTTGCCCTGGTATGGATATATTGTAGTTGCCGTTATTATCTTCGGCATGTTTTTTCTTTTGTATTACCGTCCAAAAAATAATGAACTTAATAATGTAAGATCAGAAAGAATAGCAACTGAAAATGAAGTAATAAAGCTAAAAAAGAAAAAAGAGGAACTTCAAGAGATCGAAAAAGAACTTATCGCCAAGAATATCGAGCTAAACCAACTTGAGACAATAATTCCTCAAAAAGAAGAAATCGATATAATTTTAAGAAGAATACAAGAGCTCGCCTATGATTCGAGGATAAATATCAGAGAGTTTATCCCCAAACCCCTGATTCATAAAGAATATTTCTCGGAAAAACCTATAAATATGAAAATAAGCGGTAGTTACCATAACCTTGCCACATTCTTCAACCAACTGGCTAATTTCGCTCGTCTATTTAATATAGAAAATTTCAAGATCACAGCGCTCAGAGATCAATCCGATTTATCTACCATATCCGCCACTTCAACTGCCAAGACTTACATTTTCATAGAGCCGCCCCCTCCTGAAGAAAAACAACAATCAAAGACAGGTAGGAGTAAATGAAAAAAATTATCATAGTTATTATTATGGCTGGATTAATATTCCCAGTTATCCAGCTTTCCCATGCCCAACAAATAGAGAATGATCAACAAGCCGAGATTAATCAAAGAATAAAAACCACGGCGGATATCCTTGATAAAAAGACGTTTATTTATAATTCAAAAGGAAAAAGAGATCCATTTAAAGATCTGCTAGCTGGAAGAGATGTAAGTGAAGCTGCTAAAAAAGAAGGCATTTCACAAATGATGATCAGTGATATCGTACTTATCGGTATTGCTAAAATAAAGGGTAACTTCATTGCCATAATAAATGGCCCCCAGGGATTCCCTCTCCAATTAAAAGTTGGAACAAAGGTTGCCAATGGATTCGTTCTATCTATCAGCGATTCAAAAGTAATTTTCCGAAAGACAAAAGAAAGGGGTGTTGCTATGTATAGATCAAAAGATATCACCAAAGAAATAAACCCAGAGGAGAGATAACATGAAAGGAAAAAAAATCATTATTGCCGTCTCCTTTCTATCCATCCTATCTCTTGGAAGTGGAGCCGAAGGTTACAGTAATCCCCCTGGATATATAGATAATATTTCTATTCAGTCGGGAAACTTGAATACCAAGGTTGTTCTTGAGTCCACTTCCGGCCTCTCAATACTTGATTCATTCTATATGAAAGAATTTCCTTCTACCATTGCTGTGGACATAGACAAAACTAAATATGACCAAAAACTTACAATCTCGCCTGAAAAACCATCTCTCATAAAAAACATCAAGTTTGAGGAAAGAGAAGGAAATAGGCTTCGCCTCCTGCTTGATATAAAGGAGAAAGTTCCTTACCGGATTTATTCCAGCCAAAACAATACTATAATCGAATTAAATCAATTTCAGAAAGCCCAGGCTGGATATAATTTTGACCCTAGTATAAAATCAGCAATTGAAAACCAGCGGGCATCTTCAGTTTATCTTAAAGATATTAATATCACCAACCATAACGACCGAGTAGATATCACTGCTGACTTGACCGGCACTACCATTCCAAATGTTTTTGTCCTTAACAATCCTCTTCGTCTAGTCATCGATATGCATAATACTTTATTCTCAAAGAAACCTTCAAATTATTCTATTCAACAATTCGGAGTAAAAAAATTACGTGCTGCCCAATTTCAAGTCTCCGACCCATACACCATTACCCGTATGGTCTATGATTTAAATGAACCAATATTTTATTCTTTGGACAACAGAAATGATAAATTAACGATCTCCTTCTATGCGGACTCTATTCCGGATGAAGAACAAACCGAAGTAGACCTTCCGGTTGAAAAAATAAAACCAGAGGTAGCAGAAAAACAACCTGTCAAAACGCATCCAGATATCCCCGAGCCTAAAAAAGCACAAAGCAGCAAAAAAACCGAACAAGCTCCCCCTATTCAACAATTTGGACGGAAAACCATTGCTGATTCTGAAAAAAAATACGAGGGAAGCATCCTTTCTATGAGATTTAAAGATGCCGAACTGCAAGCGGTTATATTCTACTTAGCTGAACATGCAGGTTTGAATGTTACCCTTGATCCGGGAGTAACCGGTTCAGTCAACATAAGCTGGGTCGATGTACCCTGGGATCAAGCACTCGATCTGATCCTCAAGCAAAATGGCATGGGTTACACTATAGAAGGAAACATTCTAAGAGTTGCTCCCATTACAATTCTTACGCGGGAACGGGAACAACTGCAAAAATTAGAAGAGAGCAGGGAATTGTCGGGAACCCTGATAACCAGAACATATACGCTCTCTTATTCAAAAGCCTCTGATGTCCAGGCATTATTAAGCAGCAAAATCTCCTCCCGGGGAGAACTCATAATCGACTCCCGCACTAACACCCTGATAATCACTGACGTTGAAGGTACAATAGCGCTCCTGGAAAAACTTATTGATGTATTCGACACAGCAACTCCTCAGGTTTCAATCGAAGCTCGTATCGTCGAAGCTTCTTCGAATTT
>CBFDDY010000338.1:0-2852 GCA_965603705.1 uncultured bacterium
AGATTATTTTATGCCTGGAATGGATGGTTTTGAACTTTCTGAAAAAATCAAACAGGACTCCAGATTAAATAGAACAAAAATTATTATGCTGAGTTCAGCAGGAACCAGAGGAGACTCAACTCGCTGCAGCAAGTTAGGGATTGCAGCGTATCTCCCAAAACCAGTCAATCAATCAGACCTTTTAGATACTTTTATGCTCACTTTTGGAGAACAGAAAAAAAATAAAGAAACACAGCCCTTGATAACCCAACACTCTTTACGTGAATCCCGGAAAGGGTATAAGATCCTTTTAGCTGAAGATAATCCTATCAACCAAAAAGTAGCTTTACATTTACTTCAAAGACAAGGCCATCAGGTCAAAATCGTCAATAACGGCGAAGAGGTATTAAAATCAATAAAAAAAGATATATTCGACCTCATTCTGATGGATATCCAAATGCCCAAAATGGACGGTCTAAAGGCCACAGCCGCCATCCGCCTGCAGGAGAAAAAATCCAAGCTTTACATCCCGATCATTGCCATGACCGCCCACGCCCTAAAAGGCGACCGGGAAAAATTCCTGGATGCAGGCATGGATGATTATCTTTCTAAACCTGTAAATCCGGATAAACTAAAAAAATCAATTGCCGGAGTTATAAAAAAAACCAGGTTAAAAACCTATGAAAAGCAAACACAAAAAAGTAAAAATTCTGATCGCTGAAGACGACCGTATCTCAAGCAAAATACTGGAAAAACATATCACAGGATGGGGGTATGATGTTCTGGTCGTCCCTGATGGGAAAAAGGCCTGGCAAACGTTTAAAAAAAATGAGATCGGGATTGTTCTTTTAGACTGGATGATGCCGGAAATCACCGGAATCGATCTTTGTCGTAAAATCCGCAATGATAAAAGCGGAAAATATACTTATATAGTCCTGCTAACTGCCAAGAAAAAACAAAAAGATATCAATAAAGGGCTTGCCGCTGGGGCTGATGAATATCTCACTAAACCATTTAATCCTATAGAATTAAAAGCCCGTTTAAAGACCGGAAAAAGGATAATCGATCTTTTGGAAAAGCTTCACAAGCAGGCAATCCACGATGGCCTCACAAAAGTCTTTAATCGAAGAGAGATCACAAGCATCTTAAATGAAGAATTCCTACGCGCTCAGAGGACAAACCAACCTTTAAGCACTATTATGCTTGACATCGACCATTTCAAAAAAGTCAACGACACCCATGGACACCCTGTCGGTGATGAAGTTCTGGTTGAGATTGTTTCCCGTATAACAACGAAAATGAGGGCCTACGATAAAATCGGCCGCTACGGCGGAGAAGAATTCATCATTATCCTCCCTCACAATCCCCTAGAATCTGTTAAAAAGATCGCAGAGCGCATCCGCATAAATATCTCTCAAAAAACCATTCAGACCTCAGCCGGGCCTCTCCAACTTACTGCAAGCCTGGGATGCACTTCTACTGAAAACATTGAAGCCAGCTCAACAGAGATGCTGATAAAAATCAGTGATAAGGCGCTTTATAACGCAAAAAATAATGGTCGTAACTGTACTGTCGTAGTATAAATAAATAGGATAAAAAATGACAGAAATTAAAATCCCTATAGATTTTGACTCAGCCTTAGAACGGACCGGAGGAGATAAGGATTTTCTCTATGAGCTTATCGATATGTATATAGAAGATTTCATTCCAAAATATGATAAGCTTAAGACGGCTATTAAAGAGGAAGATTTTAGAGCTATTCAAGAAACCGGCCACTATTTGAAAGGCTCCGCAGCTAACCTTAGCCTTATTTTTCTTAAAGAGGCTGCCCTTCAGATGGAATTAGCCGGAGAAGATAAAGATATAAAAAAAGCTCAGCAGACACTAGATGAATTAAAAAAGGAATTCGATAGATTAAAGACTTATATCTCTAATATGGATTAACTGATTTTCCCTGCCTATTGGTTCTAAAATCCCTCACTGCTTTAGATTATCAATTATCATTCCGAGATAATCCTGGCCGACTTCTTCAATTCCATCTTCAATTTTTATAACTCCACAGATGTAATTATTAATCTGGGCTATAAAAATATTTTTATAGTAACGGTCTCTGATCATGTATCCCGGTGATACTTCTTTAATCCCCATCTCCTTTTTTTCTTGCAGAAATTTATTCAACATCAACTTGGCATCATCCGGATTGTTTCCCTCAACCAGAAAACACTCAAATTCCATATTATTATTTTTATACACAACTGAATACCCATCATGAAGAAAAGCATATCCCATAAAATTATGTTTAATATATTTCTCTGTGTTTTTTATTCTACCCTCAAAAGGGAAGAACGTTAAAGGCATGGGAAATCGATCCTTATCACCAATACGCATTACAATCTCATCTGCAAACTTTTTCAGTATCTCATTCGAGCTTTCATTACAATCAAAACAGAGAAGCTTTATGTAATACTTTCCGGCAAGAAAATTTAAAGCTCCTTCCTCAATATAGCCTTGTAGTCCGATGTTTAAAAAATTACTTTCTGGATAACGTTCTGCACTATAAATACCAAAAGCATTATTGTTTATCCCCATATCATAGATTTCTAGGGCAACATTGCTCTTAGTATCTTGCTCCTCATATTGGGAGACAATCAATTCCTCAAAATCATAAGAGAGGTAAATTTCTGCAGCTCCATTTATATATTCAAAAAGTGATTCCGGATAATAAACCTGACTCTCTTCTATCTGACTCCATCCATCTAGTTTAGGTAAAAGATCTTCCAGTTTTAATTCCTTTCCTTTACCTAAGGCAATCGAATTAATCATAAATATCCCAAAAATCAATCCTGAACATATTATGTTTATTTTTTTTCTTT
>CBFDDY010000339.1:0-2851 GCA_965603705.1 uncultured bacterium
AATTGGCCGTCGGGGTTTTTTCTTTCAATCCAGGCAGGGCACAGTATACTATTTCGATGATTTCACAGGTTTAGTGTTCCCTGCGCCTCCGGCCTTTAAAGAAACTCTTTTCGGCTTCGATCCGGAAAAGTTGAAAAATATATCTCCCGTTGATCATACCTTTTGGGAAAAATTCATCCTAGATCGCTATAAAAAACTGGGGGCCTTTTTTGGCTCAGAAAACAACGGGGGCACCCCCGTTCAAGTGAACAAAGAATATGTGGAGCACACGGTTAATCACTATGGTTTCCGGCAATTGATTCTTAAATTGACGGGAAGCCGTCATCTCCACAGCGGCTATTGTAGCAAATCAGATGTATCCCCCCCGGCAGAAAAGCCAAGCTCGGATTTGATGTCCTGGGACACAGCCAAAGCAGCGGCAGACTTTTATTTTAATGCCTTAAAAAAAATCCGGTGCCATGATCCCTGCCGCCCGGGTGTTGTCAGTTTTAACGGAGATGAGCCGTTATTGAATTTCTCTGTCTTGGAAAAAACTGTGAATGACATCCAGAGTCAGGGAATCGATAATGTATTTTATACCGTAAGCACCAATGGAATTTTGCTGGATGGTCAGATCGCTGAATTTCTTGTGAAGAATAACTTTGCCATATGGGTCAGTCTGGATGGAATGAAAACAGACCATGACCGCAACCGTGTCTATGCAGACGGACAGGGAAGCTTTGATACCGTATTTGCCAATATAGAAAAGTTCTGGCAGCGATATCCTGACTTCACTTTGCTGTGTTTTCTGGTAACCCATGATTGGGACACCGATCTTGTGAAAATGAGGAGGTTTTTTAAGGACCATAAGCGCTTTCGGGACTCTCTATTCATGTTCAATCCTGTTGGTCCCCATTTTACAGATTCCTATAAAAATTTTTCCTCCCAACAGAGAGACATTTTTTTCTCCAGCATGCAAAAACTGAAAAAAGAATTGTTCCCTACCGAATCCATTAAAGATCCCTTATTAAGTTTTTTTATCGAAATGCCCTATCGTATCCATTTGCTGCGCAGGATTTTAGGGCCTCGTATTCAGGAAGATGCCTATGCGCCCAGCACCTGTATTCCAGGCGAAAAAATCTGTGTGCTGCCTGATGGCTGGCTGCAGCCCAGCGAAAAAGCTGCCGGCTCAACCGATGTGGGAGATGTGCGGAGCGGGCTGGATTTTGAAACCATGGCCGGACTCATAAATACCTATAATGAATCCATCACCGCCAACTGCAAGAACTGCCCCATTATCCGGTTGTGCCGGGACTGCTTCTCCCGCTTCTGGTCAGAAAAAGAGTTCTGCCAACCGACCCCTTCTTTTTGCCGGGATCAATTGGCCCACATGAAAACTGTTTTAGAAGACACCTATTCGATCCTCGAAGAAAATCCGAATTATGGGGATGACATCCTGCATAACTTTCATAAGAAATATTTTCAGATACTATCATTAAATTACTAAGAGTATGAGCATAGACACATCTTTAGAAAAAAGATATTTTCGCTTGCTTCCGGAAGCCATTCATGTTTCCGGACCTGCCGCCGGTGCCGTCTATTTACTCCTGCAAAGCCGGTTTTTTTCCCTGAATCCGCGCTTCAATTCTATAGTTAAAGCCATGGAAACAAACCTATCGCTCGGAGAGGCCTCCCGCAAGAGTGGGATTCCTATTGAAGAAATCAACCGTCTACTGACCAAATTGGAGCAGATGCAGGCCGGATGTTTCCTGGACAGCCCCTGTTTTATTGAAAAGATACGCCCGCTTAATCCCATGGACGACATCACATTTTTCCGGCCGGCTCCTGTGGTCAATCTCCTCAATATCACTTTAACCAATCAATGCAGTCAGGACTGCTTTTTCTGCAAACCGGATAAGATCACACCCCGGATGCAGCCATGTCTGGGCTGCAGCCGCAGTACAGATCAAGCCAAGACAACATTGGAGACAGTACTGATAAAAAAAGCCTTAAAAGAAGCCGCTGAGCTGGGATGTTCTTTTGTCAGGCTGCATGCCGGAGATATTAATCTCATCCCTGACACTTTTGCCCAAGCCGCCGCCGCCGCCCGCCAAGCCGGATATCGCACCATAGAGCTAATGACCGGAACCGCACTTTCAGAAAAGCTGTTGGATGTCCTTATGCAGTATAAGGTTATTCCCGTATTCCAGATCTTTTCTGATAAGAAATCGATTCACGATGAGGTTACAGGTAGAAAAGGGAGCTTCCGCGATTTAATGAAAAACATTCTCGAATTAAGAGATCGGGACGCGGCCTTCAAACTAATTTATCTCTACACAGCCCGGGAAAACAATCCCCATGAAGTGCTGGCCCCTTTGAAAAAATCAGGCGCCGCTATGGTTTTTACGGACCGGCTGCTCAATGTTCCCCCAGCAGAGAAACCCTTTATTTATAAAGAGGATTTCTTTGTCCCCCCCGGCATTCACGCCTATGCCGGACAGCAAAAAGGAAATTCCTGTTTAACCGGGAAACTGGCGTTAAGCGCCGAGGGAAAATATTATCCCTGCCCTCATCTGAAACAATATGAGCTGAGTGATGCCGCCTCATCTTCTATACAGGATATTTTTGCCCAAGGTACAATTCAAAATTTCTGGTGGGGGTATGATTCCGAACAAGATTCCTGTGCAAATTGTGAACTGCGTTTTGCCTGTTTCAGATGTATGGCTATACCCGCTCAATTCAACAAAAACCAGCTCATCTGCGGCTATAATCCGGAAACAGGCCGGTGGTATACAGGGGATTGATTATTTTTTTTATCCGGTTTGAGAAAGAGTATGGGTATTTACGTCCTATCGTGGAGAATGTGGTGGAT
>CBFDDY010000340.1:0-2806 GCA_965603705.1 uncultured bacterium
AAAAGCTTTCCAATCCACTTGGGAGCCTGGGGAAATAGAGCGAGAATACCGGGAGCATAAATAATCACTCCCAGCCCCTCTATGGCAGCATACACTGATGAAATTTCTTTCATAAACGCACCAAGAATTAATCCAAAACAAGCAGCCATTATTGCGCCCAGGAATAAGATAAACATTATCAAGCCCATTTGGGCATTAAAAGCATGATTAAGAATAAGGATTAAGGATCCCATAACAATACTTGTAATTATCCCTAATAATCCTTTTGACACAAAAATATCAATTTGTGTTACCGGCGTAGCCAGTAAAGCCTTGATCGTTCTTTTTTGCTTTTCATCCACAAGTGATGAAGAAGGAACAGCAAAGCCGCTTACAAAAATAGCCATAAGAACAATTGCGGGAAGAAAACGGTCCTTCCAGGGAACATTATTTTTTTCCCCTAAAGAAACCGGCGTAATATCCACAGGCGCTTTATTTCCGGATAGATCTCTGATCTGATGTAAAAGCGCAGAGCCTGCAATAATTCTATTTTTTAAAAGGCTTTCTCCCCCCACATAAACTGTTAATTTTGTTGATCCCTGTAAAAAAACCCCTATATCCTGAGAACCGGCCTCTACGGCATCTTTTAATTCTATTTCTGAAAAGTATTCCTTCAGGTCGATAGACCCCATATTTTTTAAAGGTTCAACAATTTGGGAATTGCTCTCATTATAAATCCCAAGTTTGGGCTTTTCTGAAAAGATCGAGCCAAAAACCAGATTAAGCAGTAATGTTCCACTAAGGGGAGCAACTATGGCAAATATGTAAAAGTAACTTTTTGAACTGTATTTCAATTCTTTATACAATAATACAGCTATTCTTCTAATACTCATTAACCCTTCTCTTTAAAGTGATAATCCCCAGGAAAACAAAAACAATGTTAAACCCGATCAAAAACATCATATTGCGAAAATTACCGCTCCAGCCAATATCAAAATTTACCGCCCTGTGAAGAATATCTATAAGAAAAAATGAGGGCACTATTTTGATCCACCCGGATACAGGGCCGGGGAATATTACTGCAACTCCCGGAATAAAAAGGACGATCATCAAAAGCGAGCCCCAAGCCACAACAGACATCAGGTCTTTGGAAATTGAAGCAATAAAAAATGCCATCCCTGTCACCATGACCGAACCTAATAACAATGCTACGATAATGAATAAAATATTATGTGCCAGGCTTCCGGTTATTATCAAAAACACTGCTGCCTGTGAAAATGCCAACACTACACCTGTAATACTCTTTCCGGCGAACAGGTCGATTACTTTCATAGGCGTAACCAATAATGCCTGAACCGTCCCGATCTCCAATTCTGATGTTATGAGGGTCGCTACTCCGAATGTCCCCATAAATAACATCATAAATACAAATAAGGGAAGCATCCGGTCTCTGTACGGGATCTGTTTGCCTCCCATATCCGGGCCAAGCACAATTTCTTGCACATCAATATCGATCCCATAACCGCTCATCTGGTTTATTGTTTCACTTATTAGGATTGTGTATATATCTTTTATCTCATCTGAGAAGTCTGAGGAAAAATAAACAAAGACCTGAGGTTTGCCGCCTCCTGCAAAAGATTTCTGCAGGTCCTGGGGAATTGAAATCCCCACATGCACTTCTTTATCCGTGACAGCTTGTTTTAATTTTTCTTCGCTTTTTACATTGCGGATTATCAATCCTTCTTCTTCTATATTTTCCAAAAACATATTTGAAGCCTGGGGAGCATACAAACCGATTATTATTGTTTCATCCACTGTGCTCGGCATGACAAAATAAATAACAAGAAATACGACAATACAGAAAACAGTCATAGCCCCAAAGAATTTATCCCTGTAATAAAGCTTTAGATCTTTGCAGACCAGGGCTTTGATCTTCTCCCAGCTCATCCAGTCAGCCCCCTTCCTGTAATCTGAATAAAAATATCCTCCAGACTCGCTTCTTCACTGTGTATGGTTTCCACTTTCTCCTTATCAAAAAGCATACGCACATTTTCCCCTGTATGGGAATCGTCCATAACAATTTCTTTTACTTCAAACTCGCCGGTTTCTGTTTTTATTTCCGCTTTGAGCACCCGTTTCCCATATTTCTGTTTAAGGTCATGCGGTGTATCAAGTGCGACTATCTCTCCTTCATTTATAAAGGCAACCCGGTCAGAAAGTTTATCTGCCTCCAGCATGTCATGTGTTGTTAAAAATACAGTTGCCCCCCTATCTCTTTCTTTCATAATCTCATTGCGGATATTCTCTGCAGAGGTTGGGTCTAAGCCCTCAGTCGGTTCATCAAGAAACAGTATTTTGGGTTTATTAACAAGCGTCCTTGCAACCATGAGGCGCTGCTTCATTCCTTTTGAAAAAGTTGATACCCGGTCTTTTTCTCGGCCCTTAAGGCCTACTCTTTTTAGTAGTTTTTCTGCATCTAAGTTTTTAATTCCAAAGAGTAAGGCAAAAAACTTTAAATTCTCAACCGCACTCATCTGTTCATACAGGTTTATACTTTCAAAACAGACCCCGATCTGCGCTTGCACTTTACTGCTCTTTTTTGCTATATCCAGCCCTAGCACATAGATTTCCCCGTTTTTGGGGGAGATCTGGCCTGTGAGCATTTTAATTGTAGTGGATTTTCCGGCCCCGTTTGGCCCTAAAAAACCAAAAATCTCTCCCTCTTTTACAGAAAAAGTAATCCCTTTTACTGCTTTTATATCGCCATAATTGTATTTAATATTATCGGCTATAATTGCATCAGTACTCATAACCTCTCCTTATAATC
>CBFDDY010000341.1:0-2798 GCA_965603705.1 uncultured bacterium
AGAATAAAGCTGTATTTCTTGATAGGGATGGGAATATTAACAAAGATGTTGGATATCCCGATTCATTTGATGTGATTGAGATATATCAATCCAGTTTTGAAGCTGTCAGAAAGCTGAATAAGGCCGGACTAAAAGCGGTAATAGTCACTAATCAGTCAGGGATCGGGCGGGGATTTATTAAAGAAGAGCAACTCCATCAAATTCACCGGAAAATGAAGCAGGCCTTTGCCCGGCATGATGCTTACTTTGACAAAATTTATTATTGCCCCCATTATCTTTCCTCCAAATTTCCTGAATATGACAAAGACTGTATATGCCGCAAACCTAAACCGGGCATGGCCCTGCAGGCAGCTGCAGATCTTGATATAGATACATCCCGTTCTTATGTAATCGGAGATAAAGTTGAAGACATGCTTTTCGGCCTAAATATAAGTGCCAGTCCTATTCTGGTGCTGACAGGATATGGGAAGAAATCCCTGAAAACACTGCGGGAAAAGAAAATAGTCCCGGCTTATGTTGCCCAAGGCATTCTGGAGGCGGTAAACTGGATCTTGGCCAGAGAGCAGGCAGGAAAATGATCCGCTTTAATGAGATTTTAGATAAAATATCTCCTTTGTATTCTGATAAGGAGATAAAGATCCTCCAAAAAGCATATGTATTTGCTGCCCAGGCTCATAAGGGTCAGATCCGGCGTTCAGGTGAACCTTATCTTAGCCATCCCCTGGAAGTAGCAAATATACTGGCAGATATGAAGCTGGATGTCACCACTCTAACTGCTGGTCTTCTCCATGATGTCCTGGAAGACACTGATGTCACAGCTCCGGAACTCAAGAAAGCCTTTGGCGCAGATATTTTCCATCTTGTGGAGGGAGTTACCAAGATCAGCCTGGTACAGGAATCCACTGCGGAAACCAGGCATGAAGAAACGATCCGTAAGATCATCCTGGCCATGACAGATGACCTAAGAGTGATCTTTATTAAATTGGCAGACCGGATTCATAACTTACAGACGCTGAAGTATCTTGATGAAAAAAAACAGAACCGTATTGCAAATGAAACTCTGGAACTATATGCGCCGATCGCCAACCGGTTGGGAATGGGGCGGATTAAAGCGGAATTGGAAGACCTGTCTTTCCGCTATGTTGACCCTGAGAACTTTTTTAAAATTACTTCTCTTATCGATCCTTTGCGCAAAGAAGCGGAGAAAGGACTGGAAAACATTAAAAATAAGCTTAATGTTTTAATGGAAGAAAACCACATTAAGGCAAAGATATTCTTCAGAATAAAGAGGCCATACAGTATTTATAATAAAATGAAACGACGAAATATCTCTTTTGACCAGGTATATGATTTTATGGCACTCAGGCTTTTTACCGAATCTGTCGAACAATGCTATTCTGCCCTGGGAGTAATTCACCAGCATTTTACCCATATCCCTTTTCGGTTCCGGGATTTCATAGCTATGCCCAAACTTAATATCTACCAAGCCCTGCATACAACTATCATCACAGGAAAAAAACAGAATATGGAAATTCAAATTCGCACTTACCATATGCATGATCTGGCGGAAAATGGAATAGCCGCCCACTGGAAATATAAGGAATCCTACCCGCAAGATATTATGAAGGAAGACAAGCGCCTGCAGTGGTTACGCGAGATGGTCGAGCTTTATAAAGAGCAAAAAAGCCCCCGGGAATTTTTAAAGAGCCTTAAAACGGATTTAATCCCTGAAGAAGTCTATGTATTCACTCCCAAAGGAAGAGTTGTCGCCCTTCCTTTAGGAGCAACAGTGCTGGATTTTGCATTTAAGATCCATACTGAGATAGGGCTGCATAGTACTGAAGCAAAAATCAATGGAAAATCTGTATCTTTAAAAACGATCTTAAAGCCGGGAAATATTGTTGAAATTATAACTTCAGAGGAAAAAAACCCTATCCGGGCCTGGCTGAATATGACTTTTACCTCAAACGCCAGGTACCACATTAAACGCTGGCTCGCCCATCAGGAAAAAATTAAAAATACGGCCATTGGAAAAGAGCTGTGGAAGAAACAAACAGCTAAATATAATATCCCTTCCGCAAAATTAAGAGAAAAATATCTCCTTGGCCGGATTTTAGAGACATGTAATTTTAAGGTTAAAAAAATTGAAGGATTCTATGCCCTGATCGGCTTTGGGAAAGTTATCATTAATAAAAAATTAATGCAGAAATTCTTTCCGCAGGAAATACTGTCTGATAAAAAGAAGCCCCTAATAAATAAAATTGTCACCAAGGTTACAAAAAAGCCAAGACCGGCGATTCGGGTCAAAGGCACGGCAGAGGATAACGTGAATTTAGCTAAATGCTGTTCTCCAATTAAGGGCGAGCCCATAATTGGTTACATCACTTCAGGGAAAGGAATCCATGTCCATGCCCGGCGTTGTCCTTATGTAAGGAAAGAGATCCTGGTTTCTCAGCGAATTGTAGATGCCTTATGGGACGAATCAGGAAAAGGTTTATATAGGAGCACCCTGAGGATAGAATGTGAAGATCTTCCCGGAGTGCTGGCAAAAGTTACTGCTGTGATCGCCCAACTGAAAGGGAATATCTCAAAGGCTAATGTAAGTACATATGCAAGCCATAAAGGTCAGATCAAGCTTACCATCATGATTCGGGATATAAAACATTTAGAAAAAATCATAAAGAAAATCTCAGAGATAAAAGAGACATATATAGTCGAAAGAATTTAATCCCTGCGCCTCGAAAAATATAGGGACATGATACTTAATTCTGAATTAAGTATCATGTCCCTATATTTTT
>CBFDDY010000342.1:0-2783 GCA_965603705.1 uncultured bacterium
GCAGCAAGCCTGGCAATGGGGATCTGATAGGCCGAGCAGCTGACATAATTCAATCCAATCTTGTGGCAAAAGAAAATCGAGCGGGGATCTCCACCATGAACACCACAAATACCTACTTTTAGATTCGGCCGGTTTTTACGGCCCTTTTCTACCGCCCACTTCATCAGCTCTCCAACTCCATCGATATCCACGGTCGTAAAAGGATTATCTTTCCATATCCCATGAGTCAGGTAGTGGTTAATAAATGCCGCCCCATCATCCCGCGAAATACCAAATGCTGTCTGGGTAAGGTCATTGGTCCCAAAGGAGAAAAATTCAGCCTCTTCAGCCACCTTATCCGCTGTAATTGCAGCTCTGGGTATCTCTATCATAGTCCCGACCGTATAATCAAGTTCGACCTCATATTTTTTGATCACATCTTCTGCAATTTTGACAATTATCTTTTTCTGGTCTGCAAGCTCCTCTACCGAGCCAATCAGCGGAACCATGATCTCAGGACAAACCTTAGTTCCTTCCTTTACCAGCTGACAGGCGGCTTCAAATATGGCTTTGGCCTGCATCTCTATTATTTCGGGAAAAGTCACTCCTAAACGGCATCCCCGGTGCCCAAGCATAGGATTAAACTCGGATAGAGCTCTAACTCTTTCCAGCAGTTTCTCCAGTTCCTTTACTTTTTTATCATCTCCACGTCCGGAAGCTTTAAATTCAGCGATCTCTACCATCAGATCCTCTTTTTTGGGTAAAAATTCATGCAGGGGAGGATCAAGAGTGCGGATGGTTACCGGATTTCCATGCATAGCCTTAAACAATTCAAAAAAATCTTTTCTCTGAAAAGGAAGTAGTTTATCCAGGTATTTACGCCTGTCCTCTTCCGTCTCCGAGAGGATCATTTCTTTTATAAAAGGAAGCCTTTCTTTCTCAAAAAACATGTGCTCGGTCCGGGTTAGGCCTATGCCTTCAGCTCCAAAAGCAAAAGCTATTTCAGCGTCTTCAGGAGTATCAGCGTTTGCCCGGACACTCATCCGCCTGACTTCATCCGCCCAGGAAAGAAGCTTAGTAAAGTATTTATATATTTCAGAATTATCAGGTTTAAGTTCACCTTTTACTACCTGGATGATCTCGGAAGGTTTGGTTTTAATCTCACCCAGCAATACTTGACCGGATGCCCCATCGATCGAAATGGCTTCACCTTCTTTAACTTTTTTGCCTCCCAACTGAAAATATTTTCCCTCTTCATCCAGGACAAGATCTCCGCATCCGACGACCGCAGGTTTACCCATCTGGCGCCCCACAACCGCAGCATGAGAAGTCATTCCTCCGGTAGCAGTCAATATCCCCTGAGAAGCGCTCATCCCATGGATGTCATCAGGAGAGGTTTCTTCCCGTACCAAGATTACCTGTTTTCCTTCTACTCCCCAAGTGACTGCTTCCTCAGAACTAAAGACCACCTGACCGGCCGCAGCTCCGGGCGAAGCTGCCAGCCCTTTAGCCAGCTCTTTCGCTTTTGACTTCTCATCAATATCAAAAACCGGATGGAGAAGTTGGTCTAAAGCCTGGGGATCGACCAGCATGAGCGCTTCTTTCTTGCTGATCAACTCTTCTTCTACAAGGTCAACTGCTATTTTTACTGCTGCCTGGCCGGTTCTTTTTCCGCTGCGTGTCTGGAGCATATAGAGTTTTTTCTCCTGCACTGTAAATTCAAAATCCTGCGCATCTCCATAATGTTTTTCCAGTTTTGAAGTGATATCACTTAACTCATTATAGACTTCAGGCATTCTATCTGCCATTTCTTTTATCTGAAAAGGTGTGCGGGTTCCAGCGACAACATCTTCTCCCTGGGCATTGCGCAGGTATTCACCAAAAAGCTCCTTGTTACCAGAAGCTGGGTTTCTGGTAAAGCCAACTCCCGTAGCTGAATCTTCACCAAAGTTACCAAACACCATTAACTGCACATTAACAGCAGTTCCCAGGTCATCAGGAATATGATTTATGCGGCGGTAAGTTTTAGCCCTGGGATTGTCCCAGGAGCTGAATACTGCTGAGATTGCCATAAACAATTGTTCTTTAACATCATGGGGAAATGGGATGCCTGCTTTATCCTTGATAATATTTTTGTAGCTTGTAATCACATCCTCAAGGATTTCTTGAGTCATCTCTATATCGGCAGTAATATTATTTTCTGCCTTCTTTTTTCTTAAAACTTCCTCAAATTTCTTTTTTGGAATTTCCAGCACAACATCACCAAACATTTGAATCAGGCGGCGAAAACAGTCCAGAGCGAAACGCCGGTCTCCGCTCTTAGCAGCCAATCCCTCAAGAGTTATATCATTCAGCCCGAGGTTTAATACTGTGTCCATCATACCAGGCATAGAAAATTTAGCCCCTGAGCGTACTGAAACCAGGAGAGGATTATTTTTGTCACCAAATTTCTGATCTGTCTCTTTTTCAAGATTTTCAAGATGAGTTAAAATTTCCTTTTCAACTTCAAGAGGCAGTTTATTTCCTTCCTTAAGAAATAAACTACATACATCAGTCGAAACTGTAAACCCAGCCGGAACAGGAAGACCGATCCCAGCCATTTCTGCCAGATTTGCTCCTTTCCCGCCCAGCAGGTCGCGCATTTCTCTATTGCCTTCAACATTGCTCTTTCCAAAAAAGTAAACGTATTTTTTATTCATGCAAAAACTCCTTATTGATTTATAAATAATTCAGAAAGCTCTCGTAATAATTCTAAATTTTGTAGTATAAACTATACACTTAATCAAGGCAAATATCAACTGGAG
>CBFDDY010000343.1:0-2775 GCA_965603705.1 uncultured bacterium
AATCATTCTTGAAAAAATCTTGCATATAAATGAAAAGAAAATAATAATAAAAACATCGCCATTTTTTTATGAATAGGTCAGGATAATTATGGCTAAAAGAAAAATATTGATTGTAGATTATGACAAAAAAAGTCTGGATAAGTTAACAGAACTTTTTACTTCTCAGGGATTCCAGATCATTAAGGCGGCAGATGGTCAGTCTGCTTATGATATTTATAAAAAGGAAAAACCTGACTTAATGTTAATAGAAGCAATGCTGCCTAAGCTGCATGGATTTGACCTCACTCAAAAAATCTATAGTGAGACAAAAGGCGCTGTTCCAGTTGTGATCTTGACCGGATTATACAAAGGGCCGCAGTATAAAAATGAAGCAATAAGATCCTTTGGTGCTGCTGATTATTTTGAAAAGCCTTATGATAAGGAAAAATTGGTAAGTGCTATCAATAATCTTCTCCATGATGAGATTGATATTAAGGAGAAGCTCCCGGATCCTGCTTCGGTTATAGCAATGATCTCAGAAATGATTCCAAAGAAAGATTCTTCCAAAAAAAGGAATTAATCCCCAAAAGGAAAAGTTATGAGTAAAATGTGGACACGCTGCAATAATTGCCGCCGCATCCAGTATAAACAGGATATAATTGACAACCTTTCCGTTTGCCCTGCGTGCAATTTTCATTTTCGCTTATCTTCCCAGGTCCGCCTTAACATGCTTTTTGACGAAGGCAAGTATGAGCTTTATGATGAAAACATCAAGCCACTTGACCCACTTATGTTTGAGGATTCCAAGAAATATTCAGACCGACTAGTACAATATATGGAAAAGACCTCTCTCTCTGATGCTGTATTAAATGCTGTTGGGACTATGGGGAGTGTTAAAGTCCTGATATCTGCTATGGATTTTGCATTTATGGGGGGAAGTATGGGTTCTGTTGTAGGAGAGAAAATCACACGTGCTCTGGAGCGTGCTTTTAAAGAAAGGCTTCCAATTTTGATCATTTCCTGCTCCGGAGGAGCACGGATGCAGGAAGGGGTTATTTCTCTTATGCAGCTTATGAAAACATCTGCCGCTATTGCTCGACTCGAAGAGATCGGTATTCCTTATATCTCTATTATTACAAATCCAACTACCGGAGGCACTACGGCCAGTTATGCTATGCTGGGAGATATTAATATTGCCGAGCCAAATGCGCTTATTGGATTTGCCGGGCCACGAGTTATTGAACAGACCATAAAAGAGAAGCTTCCTAAAGGTTTTCAACGTTCGGAATTTTTACTTGAACATGGAATGCTGGATGCCATTGTAGAGCGAAAAGACCTGCGCGACTATCTTATCAGGTGCCTTCACCTCTTTCTTAACCGTTCTCGAACTTGAATCTTGAAAGATTATAAAGAGTGTTTAGAATATCTTAAGCGCATTCAGGCCTTCGGGATCAAATTAGGTCTAAATAATGTGCAAACCCTTCTTGCAGCATTAGGTGGCCCTCATGAAAAATATCCTTCAGTTGTTGTTGCGGGTTCTAATGGAAAAGGGTCTGTTTGTGCTATGCTGGCCAGGATTTTTTCCCTCCATGATTACAAGACCGGTCTTTATACCTCCCCTCACCTTGTAAGATACGAAGAAAGGATCAGGGTTGGAGAAGATCTGATCTCTCGTTATGACTTCTGCCGGCTGTTGTCCAGACTGAGACTGGTGATTGATGAGCTTTCAGCTTCAAAAAAAATAGCTTCACACCCCACTCATTTTGAAATACTGACCTGTCTAGCGCTGCTTTATTTTTCTGAAAAAAATATCGATATAGCAGTATTGGAAGTTGGCATGGGAGGTCGCTTTGATGCTACTAATATTGTTGTCCCGAAATTAGCAGTGATCACGACAATTTCACCTGAGCATCAAATGTTTTTAGGGAAAAATTTAAAGGAGATAGCGGCCGAGAAAGCAGGGATCATTAAATCAGGCATTCCGGTTGTCTGCGGGGTAGAAAAGGAGGAAGCTTATAATGTGATTCGAAACAAAGCTGCAGCAACTAATTCTTCATTTATTGGAGTCTTTGACCAGACTGGTTGTTTCCGGCAAGAGGAAGGGGGGGAAAAACACACTTATCTATATAAGGCTGGGGAAGATATTTTCCGGTATTCTCCCTCTCTTCTTGGTGTACATCAAGGAAAAAACGCTGCAGTAGCTATTGCAGCAGCAGTTCAGCTTAGCCGAGTTTGGAACAAATTGAATAAAGCTGCCATTATCAGGGGAATTGCAACTACTCAGTGGGAAGGTAGACTTGAGATTATTTCTAGAAAACCTTTAATTTTGCTCGATGGAGCCCATAATAAGGAAAGTGCAGAGGGTTTGCAGGCGTATATTAAGGAAAATATTCCTGCTCCGATTGTAATCGTTTTTGCAGTTATGCGAGATAAAGATATTAAAGGCCTTGCTAGAATATTATTCCCTTTAGCAAGGAAGGTAATTTTGACTAAATTCCCATATTTTAGGGCGGCTTCTCTTGAGGAGATCAAGCAGGGTGCTCCTGAGTTTCAGGACCGTATCCTGCTAGAACCTAACCCGAAGACTGCAGTGCAGAGGGCAGTTGAAATTGTGGGAAAGAAGGGAGCTATTATAGTTACTGGCTCGCTTTTTTTAGTCGGGGAGATAAAAAAGCGCTTCAAATTAACTTAATACCCAGAGTTTAAAAGGAAAATCAGTAAAATAATCAGGTCAGTTGATCCGAAAACACGCGAATTTTCCCCAGCGAGCAAAATCCGCTCGGATACAGTCTTCGC
>CBFDDY010000344.1:0-2772 GCA_965603705.1 uncultured bacterium
TATCTACACCGCTATGTCCTCCCAGGAAACCGGATAATTTTATTTGATAGGGAGCCCCATCATTGGGTTCTTTTTCTAATGGGAATAATATTTGAGAATCAGCACCCCCAGCACACCCAATAGTAAATTCACCTTCATCTTCACTGTCGAGGTTTAAAAGATTTTTTCCTTTAAGAGCTCCTGGTTGAAGTTGGGTTGCGCCTTTAAGGCCAGTTTCTTCTTCAATAGTAAAAAGAAATTCAAGGGCTGGATGGATTAAACTGTTATCCTCCATAATTGCTAAAGAGGCCGCGACTCCTATGCCATTATCAGCCCCTAAAGTAGTTCCTTTAGCGCTTGCCCATTCTCCCTCAATTACCATATTAATCGGATCTTTATTAAAGTCGTGGGTAACATCTGAGTTTTTTTCTCCCACCATGTCAAGGTGTCCTTGTAATATTACACCTTCTGATTCTTCATAACCGGGTGATGCTTTTTTTGAAACAATCACATTTCCTGTCTTGTCCCGAACATGTTCCAGATCCAGCTGCTTAGCAACTGATTCTATATAATCGCCCAGAGCTTTTTCATTACCTGAGCAATGAGGTATTTTTAAGATTTCTCCGAAATATTTCCATAATAAAGAGGGTTTTAAGTCTGAAATATTAGCCATAATTTCCTCCTGCAATATTAAATTTGACTCTGGAGAATAATGACATAAAAAATCTTTTGGTGCAAGAAGAATATTGTTTTTACATTAGATTTGAATTAGTATAATTGCGAGATTATATGAACAAAAAGGTAGACTTTATGGAAAAAAAACTGATAGCAGACTTTAAAAAAAGATTTAAGGTCGAGCCTGAAGTTGTTGCTTCAGCTCCTGGAAGGATAAACATAATCGGAGAACATACAGATTATAATATGGGTTTTGTTTTGCCTGCTGCCATTGACCGCAAAATATATTTTATAGCCTCAACAAGAGCGGATGCTAAAGTTGTTATCAGAGCTGAAAATTTTCAAGAGGAAGATAGTTTTAATCTACCTGTTTCAGGTAAATTGGAAACAAAGAAATGGAGTAATTATATAAGAGGTGTTATCTGGATATTGAATAAAAGAGGGATAAAAATACCCGGATTAAATATATTGATATATGGGGAAGTTCCTCTTGAGGCGGGATTAAGTTCATCAGCTGCGCTTGAAGTAAGTTGCATTACCGGCTTAAATTTTCTTTATAATATGGGATTTTCACCGGAAGAAATTGCTAAGATCGGACAAAAAGCAGAAAATGATTTTGTCGGAGTAAAGTGCGGATTGATGGATCAGTTCATTTCAGTGTTCGGAAAAAAAGATTCTGCTGTTTTTTTGGATTGCCGAACACTTGAATATAAAATAATTCCTTTTGAATTAAAAAGATGGGGATTAAGTTTAGTCATTTACAACACCAGAGTAAAAAGAAAACTAGCAGGTTCTGAATATAATAAGCGCCGGTTAGAGGCTAATAGGGCCCTTGATGAGCTGAGGAAAAATGGGATTCAAAGCTTTAGGGATATTTCGGTTGTTGAAATTGATAAAAGAAAAAAGAATTTGGAAGAAAAGCTTTTTAAAAGGGCAAAACATGTGGTTTCAGAAAATTTTCGGGTAATAAAGGCATTAGAGGCCTTGAAGAATAATGATTTTATCCAATTGGGAAAGCTTTTATTCTTTTCACATGAAAGTCTCAGGGATGATTATCAGGTTTCTTGTCCTGAGCTGGATTTATTATATGAATGCGGAAGGAGAGTTCCTGCCTGTCTGGGAGCCCGTATGACCGGAGCGGGATTTGGAGGATCCGGCATTGCGATAGTACGAGAGGAAGTAAAAAATAGTTTTAAAGAACTGGTTCTTAAGGAAGCAGACAAAAAAGGATTTGTGAAACCGGAATTTTACGATGTTGAAATAGGAGAAGGGGCAAGGGCCGTTCAATCTTAAACTATTCAAGCAAGGCTTTTTCTATGATCTCCCTTATTTCATTTCCCAGTTTTAATGCGGTTTCTTTAAGGCCAATGGCCTTGGTTGAGATATCTGATTTGAATTCTTTGTCATTAATTTCAGGAAGGTTGATCATAACATTATAGTATGCTCCTTCTGCTCCTGCCTGGGCAGTGAGCCCAGCAACGCCCGCATCACTGATAGAGTTTTTATTTCCTGTCAAGGCAACTTCTTTGGCTAGTTTTAAAGCACTTACACATTTCTCCATTACTTCAAAAGGAATCAAAGTCGCTTCTTTGGTTGCATCCTCTATTGTGGCAATTCTTTTGGCTTTTTGTTCTTTTGTTTTTCTATTTAACCTGAAAGCAGCTATAACCTGATTAAACGCCTGAGTATCCTGGTCTATAGCGCGCAGCAGGTCATCTTTTATTCCCTGACCGGATTCGGCAAGTGATTTTACCTTATCCTGTACTTCTTCATAGCCCTTTTTTCCAACAGTCAGATTAGAGACCATTGCAGATAGGGAAGCAGAAAGAGATCCGCATAAAGCAGCAGTACTTCCTCCTCCTGGAGCTGGAGAGTCAGAAGATAGTTCATTTGCAAACTCACGGAGATTAAGTTCGATTAGAGAGTTCTCAAATTCTTTGAATTGGTGCTCTATGATTTTTTTTTGAGGGTCAAACTAAGATACATCATTTAAGCCAAGCGAGACTGCTGCAGTTTTTATCAACTCTTCTTCAGGAATTCCCGGGCTATTCCCTTGTTTTTTGAGGTAATATTTTCCTGCCATCAAAAGGGCTTCTTTAGGTATCAAGCCTACCAGTT
>CBFDDY010000345.1:0-2747 GCA_965603705.1 uncultured bacterium
AGCATACCTTTGATAATCTGTATTTAAGGTAGTATAGACCTTCAGCCCTTTTTTATATAAAGCATCTACACCATAGTTCTGCTCCAGATGCTTTCTTACTTCTTCGCGAAAATAAGCCGCAAATTCTGAATCTCCCCTGTACAAGGGAAGAACATTCAGCCCTTCTTTCTTAGCCGCTTCCCCTTGTTCCGGAGAAATATATTCTTCTTCGATCATCCGGTTTATTACATGATTCCTGCGCTGTAGAGTCCCCTCATAATTGTTATAGGGAGAATATTTGGAAGGCCCTCTAAATATTCCGACTATCATAGCAGCTTCCACAAGGTTCAGGTCAGATACACTTTTATCAAAAAATAACTGAGCCGCAGCCTCAATCCCATACGCCCCATGCCCAAGATTGAACTGATTGCAGTATATTGCGATTATCTCATCCTTGGAATATCTCTTCTCGATCTGAAGGGCAAGGATGGCCTCCTTTATTTTGCGGCGTATAGTCTGCTTACGGTGCAGTAATAGCTCTCTAACAAGCTGCTGTGTGATGGTACTGCCTCCATGTAGTTTGCGGAGTGTAAATATCAATTTTAGATCTTTTTTAACAGCACGCAAAATGCCCAGGAAATCAATCCCCCTATGCTTATAAAAGCGGGGGTCTTCAGTGGCAATTACCGCCGCTTTAAGATACTCAGGGATTTCATCATAGGCCACAGGTATCCGCTTTTGAAGAGCATATTCCCCGATCACTTCTTCATCATCTGAATAAACATACGTGACAATGCTTGGTTCATATTCCTCCAACTGGGCAATATCGGGAAGGTTTTGCAGAATAGCTCTATAAACTCCAATTAATACACCAATAAAACATACAGCTAATATAAGTAAAGTCAGCAGTGCTCGCTTAAAAAATTTGCGTCTTTTTTCTTTATTAAACTTATAGTTCTTCAATTTTATTCTATTTAACTTGAACTTTTTTAAATCCAGCCTGAGAATCTTTATGCGTATTTTTTTCTTTTCTGACATAAGATATAAATATAGCAGAAATTGCTCTAATTGTTAAGGGGTCAGGTCTTGTTTTTTGCTTAAGTAAGATATCCTAGCGTAATTTGTTCAATCTCATCCGCAATCTGGTTAAGAGGCCTGTTTGCCTTGATATGGACAATATTATCTTCTCTGAAACTGTTAAATATCTCCCGAACTTTAAGCAAATAATCCTCACGTTCAAATAATAAGTCTTTCTTTTCCCGTCCTCCAATTCGGCCCAGCCCTTGGCTTGGTCCAATATCCAGAATTATAACCAGGTCCGGCAAAACCGCAAATTCCTCGTTCATCTTTCGTATTCTTTGCTGACTAATTCCCTTTGCCCCCTGATATGCAATGGTAGAAAAATAATAACGATCGAGAATAACAATCTTATTTTCTTTAAGAGCCGGTTTAAGGTTTTTTTCAACATTTTCCCGGCGGTCTTTCAGAAAAAGGTCTAATTCGCCCTCTGGTGAGATAGAGTCTTTATAAGCCGCCTTTCTTCTTATTTCCATCCCCCACCTGCTTCCTGATGGCTCTCGAAAATATACTGCATCGTAACCTTTTTTATGCAAACGCGCCATCAGCATCTTAGCTTTAGTGGTCTTCCCCACTCCATCTATACCTTCAAAGACAATAAGAATTCCTTTTTTTAACTTTTTCATTGCTCTTATTTAACCTGAATCCCGATTTTTATGCAACGATTTGGCTGAAAATTAGTTTAAATATTGTTACGCTTTCAGCCGGGATTACTCTATTCGGAAGTGGAAAAGAGGAGAGTATTTCATTGAATTTTTTAGGCAAATATGTTATTTTAAATAACCTGGAACAGGAGAGATAAACATGAAAAAAATAACAATAATCGCTTTGATCAGCTTTGCGGCCGGGCTAATTCTGGCCGCTTTCTTATTCGTCAATTATCCAGCAAAAGAAATCCCCACAGCTTTTCTTCAAGAAACAGAGTCGGCCCCTATATCCTCAACTCTTTTCGCCTCCCCGCCTCAGCAGCTAAATGCAAAACTTGATTTTGCCGCTGTAGCTGAAAAAATCAGCCCTGCCGTAGTCAGCATAACTTCTATCAAGGTTGAAAAACGAATGTCGTCCAACATGTTCGACGATTCTCCTTTTGACGATTTCTGGGACAAATTTTTTGGCACTCCCAGAGGGCAAGAACAGGAATACAGACAAGAGGTACGTGGAACCGGTTTTTTTATCAGTCCTGATGGATATATCCTCACAAATAACCATCTTGTCGAAAAATCGGTCGAAATAACAATAAAATCCATGCAGGGAGAAGAATATGAAGCAGAGGTGATAGGAGCTGACCCCCAGACTGACTTAGCCTTAATAAAAGTAAAAGGAAAAAATCTCCCTTATACTGAACTGGGCAAATCCGAGGAATTAAAAGTAGGAGAATGGGTCCTCGCCATTGGAAATCCCCTGGGATTCTCCAATACAGTTACAGCCGGCATTGTAAGTGCAAAAGGAAGGCTTATCCGCGGAATAATCAACGAACTCCCCTATCAAGATTTTATCCAGACAGACGCTGCTATTAATCGGGGAAACAGTGGCGGCCCCCTTGTTAACATGAGGGGTAAGGTTATCGGCATAAACAGTATGATCTTTTCTCCCTCAGGAGGAAGTATCGGCATCGGCTTTGCCATATCTTCAAAACTGGCGAAAACTATCATCAATCAACTGAAAGAAAGCGGCCGGGTAATAAGGGGATA
>CBFDDY010000346.1:0-2734 GCA_965603705.1 uncultured bacterium
TGGATATGGGGTCGGACCATGATAACTTTAATTTTATCAATCATTTAGAGGTATTATTTGCCCTAAAATATAGCTTAAAATCGATTTGTGGGGGGGTAAAATTAGCTTTAAGGAGCGAAGGAGCGCTTAGAAAAAAAAATATCTTATATCTTAATTTATAGGGTCAAAATCAGGTTTAAGGAGCAAAATCCGCTTATATATAAGTCTATAGTATTGATAAGATTAAAGTTATCATGGTCCGACCCCGTTGTTCGTTGTTGACGTTGTTCCGTTGTTTATAAATCCGCGTAAATCCGTGTCTAATGATTTGTCAATTTTTCCGTGTCCTCTGCGTCCTAAGTGTAAAATTTTGTTTGTCTAATATTCAGCTTAATCCACGCCGTATTTGTTTCTATACTCCAGCATTTTCTCGAGCGTCTTTTGGTCCATGATTTTTTTGCCTGTGATCTTCTTTTCTTTTAAGTATTCCATTATCTCCAGGATATTGACGATCGGGTAGAATTTTATCCCCGTACTTTCTGAAAGTTCCTGGATAGCAGATCTTTTGCCTCTCCCTTTTTCCATTCTGTCCACTGATAGGACAACGGCTCGGACTACGGCCTTACTCTCCTCGGCGATGATATGCAGGGATTCTCTGATAGCTGTTCCGGCCGTGATAACATCATCTATCAGAACAATCCTGTCTCCATCTGTCAGTTTTTTACCTACCAGCACTCCTTTGTCCCCATGGTCTTTGGCTTCCTTCCGGTTAAAAGAATAAAAAATATTGACCTTATAGTCTGTATATAGAGCGTTGATGGTAGTAATAGCCAGGGGGATACCTTTGTAGGCTGGACCGAAAATGACATTATAATCTTCTTTGACATTATCTTTTATTGTGGCCGCATAGAATCGGCCGAGATTAAGCACGGCTTCTCCATTATGCAGCATCCCGGTATTTAAGAAATAGGGGGAGATTCTCCCTGATTTTAGGGTAAATTCTCCAAACTTAAGCGCATCATTGGCGAGAAGAAAATCAATAAATTCTTTTTTATAAGCTTTCACAGTTTTCTCCTTTCAGGAATAGTTCAGGGTAGTCCATGGTAATTTGATCATTGGTTGGATGAGGCGGATATTATAAACTCCGCAATATCTTTTTTAAATTTCGCGTGGGATGGTTTGTGGATATACATCATGTGGCCTGCTTCGTAATATCCGGTCTTAAACCGGTCTTTAAACTCCCCGTTTAATCCAAGATGTGAAAAAAGATAATCAGATCTAAAATATCGCGTACACCCGTCATAATATCCACTGGCAAGAAACACATTTAGATATTTGTTTTTATTCATCTCTTTTCTGAGGATTTCAGCAAGGTTCTCATTAGATCTATTCCAGGGACGGACACTTCCGGAAATCGCATATGTAATATCATTTTTATACTTGAGTTCTGTTCTTATATAATGATTAAACAAGGTTGGTATAGGCCCATAAATAGCGGCATTTGCAGGATCATACTCATAGTTTTCTCCTGCGGAATCCTTGTCTACTCCTGTGTAACGGCTGTCAAGGCGGCCTACTGTTTTGTGTTCATTACGCAGAAGTTCCTTGCGGAAGCGCTCCACAGTAATACGCAAATTGGAGTTTATAATATATTGAGGTGTTAGTCCTGTATATTTAGCCAATTTATTTACAATGTCAGCTTTTTCTTTTTCAGGAAGTTTGTTTCCTTTTATCAAGGCCAGATTGTACTCACCCAAGGCAAATTTTTCTGCTTCATCAATGATGACATGAAGGTCCTTTTTTAGAAGGTCTTCCGGAAGTTTTTTATGATACCAGGCAGTAGCTGTATAATGAGGCAGGTCCAGAATACATCCCATATCCGGGCTGATCATTGCGCCTAAAGATGTACAGGAAACAAGAATTATTCCATTTAAATACATTCCGGCCCCGCGGCCCTGGAGATATCCTGACAATCCCGCTGCCCTGTTTGTGCCATAGCTTTCGCCAAGGATAAATTTAGGGGAGATCCATCTTTCATTACGAGTGATATAGAGATGGATAAAGTCACCTACTGATTCCACATCCTCAAATGTTCCGTGAAACTGCTTAGGATCCTCTCCGGGGACAGCCCGGCTGTATCCGGTTGAAACAGGGTCAAGGCAGACAATGTCTGTTATATCAAGAAGGGTATATTCATTATCTACCAGCTGCCAGGGTTCATCAAGGGGGAAGCCTTCATCACTGAACAATGGTTTTCTCGGGCCAACAGCTCCCATATGCAGCCAGGCTGAGGCAGAACCAGGTCCTCCATTAAAAACAAAGGTTATCGGCCTGCGGCTGTAATCTGTGATTCCATCCTTTGTATAAGCAGTGAAAAAAAAGTTTGCTTTGGGTTTTCCCTCCTCATCTTTGATGAGAAAAGTTCCGGCTGTAGCAGTGTATCTAAGTGATGCTCCCTTGATCTGAATAGCGTGCTTAGTAACTGAAAGATCATCTCCGGCAATACCGGGAGAAGTTTTATCAATAGCAGCAGCAGAGGCAAAGCCAGAAAAATAGATAAACATAAAACATATTAATAGTACATAAAAAAACTTTCTGGGAATCATTTTTTCTCCTTAAATAGCATCTTATTCTATCTCGTGTAAATTATTATAAAAAAAACATATTAAAATCAAGACATTATTACCAGAACAGGTAGGGGTGCTTGACTAAAATTTTTTGACAGCATATTCTTTTCAGCAGGTTTTTTGTAACC
>CBFDDY010000347.1:0-2734 GCA_965603705.1 uncultured bacterium
GGGTATTCCCCGGCCGGAGCATCCTCAGCAGGCAGCATTGCCACAGCCATGCGGCTGGCTTCCTCTGCCAATTCTGCGGCAAGTTTCAGGTTGTAATGTTCATAGCCCAGAGTTCCTCCCTTGTAAGCATACCCGCTGCTTCTTTTCCCTTTTTCCAAAGCACTCACAAAGACGATCAAGCGGGTCAAGGTTTGGACATCATGTACCAGGAGGCCTTCAGAATTAGCGATGGTTATTTCGGTATTGGAATCACTGTAGCTTACATACACTTGACTGATACTTTTGTTATAATCACGAGCTGTAGAGTTGGCTTTCCAGAGAAGCTTTGCTTTCTCTGCGGGGACTATACTGTCTGGGGATGTTTTGACCATATAATAAGAGGGGATTTTTTGCTTTATAAGGTCAAAATCCTTTTGCTTGGCTTTGCCGGAGGCTATTAGGCCTGCCACCCGGGCTGTTTCTTTAAGTTTATCAAGGCTCAGGTCATCGGAATGGGCATAGCCTGTTTTTTCCCCATGAAGAACGCGGATACCGACTCCCATATCCACCCCTCTCCTGGCAGATGAAATTTTATCTTCATCCAAACCGATATTATTATTTACGGTGTGCTCTATATATACTTCCGCAAATTCGCCGCCGTTTTGTTTTGCGATCGCCAGTAGTTTTTTCAGCTCTTCTTGACCTAATTGGGTTTCATTTAGGGTGGAATGACGTTGGTGTGGATATGTATTCATAAAATGCCTCCAGCTATTCATAAAAAATGTCGCTATGTATGTTACTTTGGAAATGGAAAATAGTAAATGGAAAATAGCAGACAAAATTTGACACGGATGGACGCGGATAAGACTAAAACAAATCAACCCTTCATAACTTCGCTTATTTTGATGAGGTCAGATAAATTTGTAACTGCTGTGATCCCTTCAGGAACCGGTTGCTGATCTATATTAAACCAGATGGATTCGATCCCATGATTTTTAGCACCATAAACATCTGTTTCCAATGCATCTCCGATCATTACAATCTCTGATCTAAGGCAGCCCAATTTGCTGATAATGTGCGCAAAGAATTCTTGAGAGGGTTTTTCATAACCGATTTCTTTAAAGCAAAATATATGATCGATAAATTGAGCTAAGCCCACTCTGTTTAAGGCTTTTTTGATTTGAATTGAAGATGAGTCTTTGGCATTGGTCGCTATATGGCATTTAGCAAAGTGATGCAAATATTCCAGACAGTCATATGCGCCTACAGTACACAGTACTTTGTCCCATTTATACATAGGACCTGTTTGACCATTGATATCAACCATTAAAGTATCGCCCCAGTCGAATAAATAGTGTTCATACATTTATCTCACCCTTCTGCGGGTCATCACAGGTTTTTCAAACGAGCCCAGATGAATGAAAATCCCCTCGCCTTTCTGGCCCCAGCCAAAGTCTATGCGAACCGCACCTACAATCGGGACCAGGAGCCTTACTCCCAAACCAAAGCCGCCAATAAAATTATGGGCTGCAAACTGATTCCCCTTATTCCAGCCAATGCCCAGATCTCCGAAAAGACAAAGCTGTAAGCCCAGCCGGTAATGGATGTTTAAAGGCAGGGTTATTGGACGAGGCTTGAGCAGAGTAATGCGGTACTCAATTGTATTAAGAAACTGGTTTTTTCCACTTCGGGCAGCATATTTCCAGCCCCGCACAGTATTAGTGCCCCCTATGCCAAAAAGTTGCCAGGGAGCGACCTCTTCTCCTATTATTCCTGTCCGCAAAGTGAGCAGGGAAAAAAGGGCTAGAGAATGACGCTCCCAATAGGGCAGAGGAAAGTAACGCCTGATGTCTATATCTGTTTGCCAAAAGTTGCTGGAGTGTGTAAACAGATGGATATCGCGTGAAATAACAATTTCATTCCACCAGCCCCGGCGAGTGTCGGAAATAGCATCCCGGTTATCGTACCCCAGGTAGAATCCGATCCGGGATGTAGTATCGATATTATCCGCTGATAAGGTAACTCCGGCAATATCGCTTTGAATATTTAAGGCTTCAAAAATGCTGCCAAATCTGCCGTTTTCTCCTAAGTGGCTGCCGATCCTCAGATAAAACTCATTTGCTTTTTCATGAAAGTCTCCAATGAGGCTGGTCCGGTCACGATAATAGTATTCCAGTTTGTATCCTAAATTGTTTCCAGCGATCCAGGGATTTATCAGCCACAACTCCCCGGTTTTGGCTTCTCCGAACAAAACGCGGGCGGACATGAAGATATCTCTGCCAAGCAAGCTTGGTGATATGAGGCTGCCGCCCCCGGAAAATCCGTTTTCTTCGGTTATCGAAAAGGTGGGGGAGGGAATGAAAGGAGGTGTTTCCGCAAAAGTGTAGGTTAAAATAACACCGTCTGCTTCAATAAACAGTTGACTGTTTATGCTGCTAAAAATATCCAGCAAATCAAGGCGTTTATATTCTTTAGCTAAATTTTCCTTAAGCAAGGGCGCCCCGGCTTTTGAGAGCAGCTCCCGTGTGACAATATATTTTTTTGTGTGTTTTAATCCCTCGATCCTGATTTCTTTAATAATCTTGCCATAAGGGCTCTTGGGATCTAGTTGGGCAGAAAGGGGAATGTTTAAAAGATAGAGACCAAGATAGAAAATGAGGATGAAAATCTTGGCAAAAGATTTACTAGCTGGCATATCCAGGTTAATTTACAACTTCAGGCTCGCCAGTAAACTCAAGTACGACTACTGTGTCGA
>CBFDDY010000348.1:0-2725 GCA_965603705.1 uncultured bacterium
ATCTTGGCTTTTGCTGCTGCTTCCAGGACGTATTTGAGGGTCGTGATGTAGGTATAGAAACGTGTTCCCACATCCTGGATGTCGTAAATAAAAGCATCGATTTCGCGCATTTGTTCAGGAGTCGGTCTTCTGGTTTTTCCATAAAGGCTGAATATTTTTATGTCATTAAGCCGGTTGTCTTTGACCTTATTTCCTCCTTCTATTTTACCGGAATAGCCATGTTCAGGGGAGAAGATAGCTTTTATCTGCATTCCTTTTTTTAAGCAGGCGGCAAGCAGAGGAGTCCCGTCGGGTAAAAGAGATGTGTGATTGATGACAAGACCCAGGCGTTTGTCTAACAGGATTTCCGGGAGATTATGGCAAAAGATCTCATTCCCCAGGATAGTCCTTGATTCTGCAGGGATGGAACTTAAGGTCTCTTTGGCGTGGATGAATGGAGAAAGCAAGAAAATGGCTAAAAATAATCCTGATGTTAAAACCCGGTAAAAAGAAAACGGAAAATTGTAAATTGTAAAAATCAACTTATTTCTGGATTTCACTTCGACTTGTTAACGATTAAGGTTAGATATCGGCTTAAGCCGGTATTTTGCACGATTTTGAAAGCATCTTTCTGACTGATGCCTTTTTTTAAACGCAGGGATTCCAAAATATGGATAATAGATAAAGCGACTTCTGCAGTCTGGCCTGCTTTACTTTCCCCCCCTTTCAGGAATTTAATGGCCTCGAATAAAACCGCATTGGCTTCCCCATAAGAGATAGGTTTGTTGAGGCCGTAGAGTTTTACCCACTGTGGTTGTTTTAAAACATCATTGACATGTGATTGGATAAGATAAGTCGCCCGGCCGATGAGCTTGAGGTTGCTGGGGCTTACATTGGTCATGGTATTTCCGATGACCTTTCCAAGGCGTGCCATGACTGCGGTTGAATGGGCATTGAGGATGATCTTCAAGGCTATCTGCTGGTTGATACCCAAGGGATCGTTTTTATCTGGGATATTGACTGTAACCAGGACATCTTGCTTCAAATGATCAAAGCCTTCGATATGTTTTGGGAGTTTGGTTATTTTCTTTTCAGAAAGGTTTGAAATGCAGAGAATAGCAGTATGGGCCTCAAACTCTGAAAAAAGGCGCTGGAATTTTATAAAATCTGAGTCTTTTTTCTGTAAAAGCTTTTCTTCAGGGGATACTACTACTAAAACTCCCAGGTCTCCAGATTTTGGGCCTTTGTTTATTTTATTGGATGAGGAAAAAGAGAAGTCATATAGATATTGCTGGTTATTACCTGCATTTTTTAGGCTCTGAAGGGCAGCTTTTTTTAAATAAGGATCTTCGATTTTTTCCTCAAAAGATTTTTGGTAATAATCAGGAGCCATCCCTCTGAAAGGGCGGCCGAGGAAGGCTTCCCAGGCCTGCTGAAGATCTGCAGCAGAGGTCCATACCTGGATCCAGCTTTTTCGCTGTTTTTCGCTTACAGTATCCAGGGGAAAGAGCCGGAAAGTCGGACTTCGTTCCGTACTGTCAATAAATACAGTTATCAGTCCATTCTGGGCAAAATAAGTAGAATATTTTCCGGCTTTATAAGTCTCGGATTCAAGCGCGGTAAATTCTGCTATTGCAGGGATGTTCTTTTTTACGCTATGTAGAATTTTTGCAAAATCCGCTAATTTTTCTTCAAGTTTGATTTCCTCTTGGAACCCTAGTTTTGCCATATCCCTTTTTGAGAGGAATTTCCGCAGGCTGCGGTCGAGGGCGGTCTGGAGGATATTTGCTATGACAAAGGTCTCTATGGTGGTAGCCTGCATACGGGTTGAGCCGGTGATGGCTTGAGGACCTGTGGCTAGGTTTATTTTAGTTATCCCCGGTTCTTCCAGAACCCGGCGGCTGCGGATAAAGGGTAGAAGCTTTGTATCCGGATTGTTATAGATAAAAAATAGTTTTTCTTTTGTTTGGGTCGGCCGGTCAATGCCATCCTTTTTCCACTGTTGAAGGGCGGCCAGAATTGTGCCGATTACAGATGAGGTCTCGCCGCCTTCGGTTACACAGATAACAACATCCCCGCGTTTGATTTTTCTGTCTTTAAGTTGAAGTTCTCCAATAAGCAGAAGGTCCTCGAATCCTTCAAGAGAACTGATAAGGGCCCGGTCAGCTCCTGTCATCTCTCCTATAAGCTGTTCCTCCACTGGGGTTTTAAGATTTGGTTTGAGTTTTTTCCAGATCTTTTTGTTGTTTTTTACTTTATTCCAGAAAGGGCGCCAGAAAGTGCTTTCCATCTGTTTAGCCAGGCGTCCGGTGGCCCCGCATCCGTAGATATAGATCTTATTGCCAGAGATAATGGCAGCTTCAACCGATTTGACAGCTCGTTCCAGGTCGTCTGATTTTCCGGCTAATGACTCAAGTTTTTTTATGATATCTTCATCTACGGAAAAAAGCATATTAAGGCCGGCTTCATAGTCTTTGCGGATGCGTTCACTTAAATTCCAGGTTTTTTCATGGCGCTGTTCAGTCACCAGAGTGTGGAGCTGGAACTGGGTTTTATTCTGAACATAGTCTATGGATTCTTCGGAGGGCAAGATTTTCAGTAGTTTTAACAAGTTGAGTTCTGCTTGAGGGATAGCCTGTTCTTCCTGTTGTTCTTGATAGGCCTGAATATTTATCAAACCAACGAAACAGATTATCAACAAAAATGAATAAATATGTTTTCTGTACTTCATTTATCTCTCTCTTTC